>NZ_OOGT01000468.1 GCF_900323515.1 Acinetobacter stercoris
TTATAGATACATATAAAGTTGAGTCTGGTGAAGCAAGACAAACTCCACTAAAAAACAAAAGAAATAAAATATAGACTTTTTGCATAGTTAGTTCGACGGTAATAGTGATTTATCTTTAGGGTTTATTAAAAAATTTCTTAAAATTCGCAATAAATGAGGTTGTAATCGTATGCCCATTTGATGATGCTTACGTTGTGGATCAAGATAGACTCATATTTCATGATTCTAATTTACCTAAATGTCTTCATTGGCAGCGTATAGCCATATTGTAAGAGGGTAGTTTGGTCATATGAGCCTCCAAACTTTTTATGACAAGAAACCGCTTAACCAATCTATAAATTGCCTAAATACATTTTTTTCTTTTTCCAAAGGCTTAGATATTTTTAAACATCGATAACCATCAACAACATTTGATAAAGATGTTTTCCCTGAATTATGCTCAACACAAATTCGAGTAGAATATGTACTATCCATATCCAGAACAATATCATAAGGAATACTGTTCTTGAAATTAGAAATACTTATAGAAATACACTCATTTTTATTGACTGGTACTTTTATATTTTTATAAAGTTTACTATATGTGCTTTTAAATTTTTTCCC
>NZ_OOGT01000466.1 GCF_900323515.1 Acinetobacter stercoris
TATTTATCGAGAATAATTGGTTAAAATAATCATAAAGATAGAGAAAATATAATGCTGATATTTAAATAGGAGTTGACATATGATTTATGAGTTATCTGGAGATATTTTATTAAGTGATGCACGCGCCATTGCACATGGTGTCGCACCTAATGATAATTTTGCAACAGGTCTGGCTTTCAATCTCAGAGAACATTGGCCATCTCTCTATAAGGATTTCAGAAACTATTGTCATCTTTATCATCCGAAGTCTGGAGAGTTGTGGACATGGGTGAATGCAGAAGGGCAGCGTATTATCAATCTGATGACTCAAGAAGCAGCGTACGATAACGGTGCAAAACCTGGTAAAGCATCAATTGAGTATGTGAATAGGACACTTAGGGCATTAAGGCAAGTGATTGAAGATGAAAAAATTGAGAGTCTTGCCTTACCTCGATTGGCAACAGGTGTTGGAAGTTTAAATTGGGATGATGTAAGACCATTGATCTATAAACATTTAGAGGATTTAGATATTCCTATTTATATTTATACGCTTTATCAAAAAGGGGTTAAAGCGGATGAAAAAGCCAAGAAATAACTTTGTATTCATAAATATTATCAATTGAATATAAG
>NZ_OOGT01000463.1 GCF_900323515.1 Acinetobacter stercoris
ATTTTCTTCATCGTTACTTTTTTCAGCATGTGGAGGCGGGGATGGAGGTGGAGAATCCCTCCAATTCGACAATAAAGTTGAACAATGGAGTTATTATGAAATATTTGAAGACTATAATAAAGAAACGTCTAAATTTGATAAGGTCGGAATTCACAAAGAAATTACAACGATTAATAATAACCAATTATTTTTTAAGTCATCAAATACAACTCCATACGATTTTTATCATCCAGTAACCTACATTACAAATACAGGTCTATATGAAGATGGCAAGACTGATAACCAGCTAGGTATTTTCAAAGGTACTATATCAAAACAATCTAACCAATGGATTATAGAACCAAATTCAAACAATAATTCACAAGGGTTCAAAATTACAAAAAAATTTGATTTGATTAATATTAAAGGTAAAAGTCTCTTAACAATATTATATCCTATTGATTACGTCAATGTATTAAACTATATGCCAAATTTAACTCAAGATACAGATTTACGAAAATTAGAAGAACAACTCAGAAATGCTACATTCCCTGAAGGTTCAACATGTATTCAAATAAAAGAAATTTCAAATAATGAAGAAAATTTTCAATTAGAAATTGCAGAATCTATTAGTC
>NZ_OOGT01000459.1 GCF_900323515.1 Acinetobacter stercoris
GGAATAGGAATATAAGCGCCATATTCCAACTTAGTATTCTCTTGCTTGGTTGGAAATGCAGTTAAACCCTCATAACCTTCGGTTGATTTTAATGAAGATGATGGAGTCTTTAAAGTTGTAATAGATCGAGCCACTTTGTTATATAACATTTTTGCTCGAAGCACTTCAAAAGTATAGCCACGCCCCATTCGGTTCGCTACTCTTGTAATACCATTATGCCCCTCAGTATAAGCATTGGTAATTCTTATTGGCGCATCCCAATAGGTGAATATATCCTCAAAGTGATTATTCACAGTTTTAGCAACGTCACGGAAAGACTTTAAATATTTGGGAATACCTAGGGTCTGTTGACATTTCATAAAGGCAGCCAGAGATAAATACAAGCTAAGGCAACTGCGCTTTGAAAGTTTCGCTTTAGTTTATCAAACCGTGTAGCAATTCCTCGGAATTGCTTCAAACGGCAAAATGTATTCTCAACTAAGTGTCTGATTTTATATAAATACCAGTCCATATGATCATTACTTGATCTTGTGTTTGATTTCTTCCGTATATTCGCTTTAGCACTTCTATTTTTAATCTGCTCTCTTAATATTTCAGAATCATAGCCTTTATCCATACAGACTATTTCAG
>NZ_OOGT01000457.1 GCF_900323515.1 Acinetobacter stercoris
GATTATCATTAATGATTATCATTAATAAAGACGGTATTAAGATTATTACTCCCAGAAAATTTGAGGCAAAAGCGGGACAGCATATTTTCAATACCCCATCAGTTGCTTGTTTAAAATCTACACATTTACAGCATTTATTACCTTCAAAGGATGTAATTCCAAAAGCTAGAATAACTCCTGATGTTCATTTTCCTATAATAGGAATCCTTGCTAGAGTTGAAAGATTAGATGGTAAAAAAATAAATTTAACAGATCAGTTATCGATTAATGGATCTCCATTGAAAGAAATTTGGATTACTGAAAGTGGAGTAGCTTATTTTATTCCACCAAAAAATATTCCAGAAGTAAAAAATGTTGAAATTAGTGGAGAACGGCTTTGTTGCACAAACCTATCTGTAAAGGCTTTTTCAGCGATATAATTTTCAAATGAAGAAGCCTACACACAAAATCTACCGCACAACCAATTGGCCCGCATATAACCGAGCACTCATGAGTCGCGGAAATATTGCCATTTGGTTTGATCCTGCTACGCAATGGTATGCGCCATCAAAAGGCAAACAAGGGCGAAATCAAACCTACTCCGACGCAGCCATCCAATGCTGCTTAATGATTAAATCCTTATTCCGTCTGTCTTTACGTATGGTCACTGGCTTTGTGC
>NZ_OOGT01000455.1 GCF_900323515.1 Acinetobacter stercoris
CTAATGATATGGGGAAGTTATTATGTTTGAAGATTTTAATTATTCTAGTAATGATACAGCACCCAGTTGGATGCAATATATACCAGACAATACATTATTAAATCAGATTAATATTCCAGGAACACACCAATCAGCAACATATAAGATCAAGTCTTTGGGAGAAAAATGCCAGGAACTTAGTGTTTATGGGCAATTGAATGACGGAATTCGTGCACTGGATATCCACTTGCAACAGCGTGATGAATATCTAAAGCTTTATCATGGAGTTATACCTTGTAGACTGGATTTTCATGATATTTTAAAGGAATGCCAGTTGTTCCTATCTGAGAATCCATCTGAAACAATTTATATGTTTGTTACAGAAGAAAAATCGCTGCCTATTGCAAGAACATTCCTTGAATATATTCACCAATATCATGGTTTATATTATAGAGGGAGTACCAATACTACTTTAAATAATGTGCGTGGGAAAATTGTCTTCTTTTTAAAATTTCCAATCAAGACTGAAAACCTGGGTATCTCTATTTATCCAGGATGGTTTGAAAATCAAACTTTTTTTTTAAAAAATAAACATAATCAACATTTTCTGATTCAAGATGAATATAAGCATCTGGATCCACATAAAAAAGCAAAAAAAGTTGAGTTAATGATAGATACC
>NZ_OOGT01000453.1 GCF_900323515.1 Acinetobacter stercoris
AAGTTACAAAGCTGGTAATAAAAAATAAAATGAATTCTTTCGCAAAATTGATAAATAATGTAAATTCTATCACGTAATTTAGGATTTTATGTTTAGAGGTATAGTTGTATGCCTATTGAAATAATTGGTGATCAAGAGATTGCTAAAGAGGTTTTAGACCAAATTAAACACTGGGATAGTGCAGTAGTCACACTGGATATTGATCAAATCACTAATCAATGTGCAGAAGATGTCAGTATGTTTGATGTAAGTTCTCAAATGAATGGTATAGAAGAATACAAGACTGAATGGTATAAATTTAGTCCATATTTCAATGAAAATATGCAGATTTCAAGACGTAATATAAAAGTTTATACATCTGATGACTTGGCTGTTGTTCATTGTTTTTCAAAAGTCGAACACAAAGCGCTATTAGGTAAACTCAAAATGCCTTGGTGTAGAACGACAATTTGTATGAAAAAAGATCATGAACAATGGCTTTTAGTACATCAACATATTTCTATGCCGATTAATCTGACTGACGGTAAAGCAATTACACTTAAAGATGAACCAAAGCTTCGGTTACTTGGTTAAATTTCAACTATCTATTTCACTTGAAAAATTAGGAGAATAATCAATTTTAATAATGAGTTGATATTGATTTTCAAGTTATGGTTGATAAAAAGGATTGAAA
>NZ_OOGT01000450.1 GCF_900323515.1 Acinetobacter stercoris
TGTGTATAAGAGACATATCAACATCTATGCATTGAATGCACTTAAAATCAATAACCAGTTGATATCTTGAACATATTGTTTTTATCAGGCTTTCCTTCGATGAAAAAACAATTAAAAATATAATGTTATATTTATTATTAAATTTTGATAAATAGTTTTGCTCTATAGGGGATAAAAAAACATCAGCGACACTTCTATTTTCCAGCTGGAATACAGCATTATTACCCTTGAATTCTATATCTACCCCAACAGCCTGATAAGATCTTGATTGCTGTAAAGTGCATGCGATTGCAACACATTGCCTCTCCTCTCTTGTATGGCTAATACTTCCGATCATCCCTTTTGGCCAAATAGGCTGACCAAATTGACCTTGTTCAATTTCAAAGCCATGTTGTTCATACATTTCTAAAGCAAATTTAGCTGCCAAACGTCCAGATAAATATTCTAACTTTCTTTTCTGAGAAGTTTCCTTGATTGATGCCGGTTTTACGATACCAAGTTTCTGATATAGCCATTCTAAATTGTACTTTTCATGCAATAACTTAATAAATACTTTATGTATTCTTATGCCCAACAAAATAATGACTTCATGCTGGATCATAAAGCCATCATTTTGTATATTCAAAAATGTAATATATTGATCAAGACTTAATATTTTTTTCATGTATTTATAATTTTCAAAC
>NZ_OOGT01000448.1 GCF_900323515.1 Acinetobacter stercoris
TATATTATCAGTTTCAGTTTGATAAAAACTTGCCATCATTTCAGTAGTAATAACTGGAACAGAATTATAAGAAATGACTGAAACTTTTATGTCATTGATAGTTGCAATTGCTTTCATTTTCCACCTCGTGGTTAAAGGTTGCCACCAACAGGCTAACCATTAATTATATTGTACCCTAGTTTTAGGGTACATCAAGTAGTTTTATTTTCAGGTATGCTTTCTTTAATTGTTTCAAACTGTTCTTTTAATCGTTGTGCATAACTCAATGTATCCACACTATTTTGTTCTAGTAATGAAATAACTTCATTCCATATTCCTACTGGAATTGGTCTACGTCCTGATAGCCAATCCCTGATACGTCTTGAATCAATTTCTAACGCACGAGCTAAATCTGTTTGCCATTGATTACCATATAGCAAACTACCAGCAAGCTGTAGCTGTTCAGGTGTCATACGGTAGTTTTCGGTTGGTTCAGTCATCTTTAATTAACGAAAGAAATTTCAAATTCATTTCGTTAATTCTATAGCTTAAACTCAGTTTTAGATATGAAAATTATGCAAAAATGCATCATACTCATGCATTTTTGCATTAAAAAATATACTGGGATATGTATTTATACATGTAGGAAAAAACCTCCCGTGTGAATGCACCTCATCAGATAGAGTTTTATGTCCAACTTTTGGTGTGCAGTTCATTC
>NZ_OOGT01000447.1 GCF_900323515.1 Acinetobacter stercoris
ATGTATAAGAAGGTATTTGTTAGCTTGAATATGCTGTTATTGTCAATATGCTATGTAGCTTTATCTATTAGTTTTCCATCTAAATGGTTTCGTGATAGAGAAAACTATGAAATTATTGCCAAATATTCAAATTATTTTTTTTATAATTTAGGAGATTTGTCATTTACTAAAGAGCCTGTTTTTTTATTTATAAATTATTTACTAACTAAAATAACATTATTTACAAATGTCCCGTATTTTTATGTTTTCTTTATAACATCAATGATGATGTTTTTTTTATATAAACGATCAGATAGCTTATTATTATTTTTGTTGGGTTTGATAGCTTTATTTATTATACCATTTACCTTTCATATGCAGTTTGTTGTGCTTAGGCAAGGGATTGCTACAGTTTTATTTATATATGCCATTGTTTGCTTAAAAAGTAACAAAACTGTGTTAATGTTAATGTTGCCTTTAATTCATGCATCTTTCTTCTTTGTTTTAGTGTTATATTATTCTTATGTCTTTTTGAAAAAATACGTAAGCAATATATTGGTTATAAGTGCTATAATATCTATATTTTCTGTTGTTTTGTTTGGTGTTATACTAGGGGTGGCTGAATATATAGGATTTTATCAATTAAGTTATCAAGATGTTTTGACTATTGATTCTAGTGGTAAGGCTTTTGTTTTTAATATATTAATTCTTGTATTTCTT
>NZ_OOGT01000446.1 GCF_900323515.1 Acinetobacter stercoris
ATATAAAGTGTATGAGGCAATGTTAAAATAACTACTTTTTTATTATTGGAGTTAGAAAATATCGAAAAAATATTTGAAATAAAATTCATAGTATACTCCTATATTAATTATTTCAAACGAAGAAATATTGATTTCGTATAGAAAGAAAATAAGTCAAAAATTGAATAAAACAACCTAGATAAATTTAGATATTTAAGCTGCTTGATTATATCATGTTTAATAAAATCAAATATTTCCATTCTATTCAATTGAAATAAGTCTTTTTTTTCCCCATAACTTTCATTAATCAACTCTAGTTTTTCAACAAATATCAATATACTATCTTTTTCTATTTTATAAATATTTTTTTGATATTTTAAAAAAAAATATTGTTCAGCATTTTTCAAGTTACTCTTATATTTATCCTGCGCTGTAATGACTGACTGGTCTTTGCTCCAACCATCATCTCCGATATAAGCACTTGAATTTTCAATATCTGCAAAGTACCAAAAACTAGGATGAAACTGTTCTTGGCAAATCATATACGTGTGATCAAGATGTTCTAATGCATTAAAATAAGATTCATCATATAATCCAACATGTTGAATAACCTTTTTTGAAAAATAACTAAATGCACCTACACAATGTTCATAAAAATAAATATTAACATCTTGAAAATTTAACTGAATTTTTACTTTAGGTTGATTTTGAGTATCAACATTTAGC
>NZ_OOGT01000444.1 GCF_900323515.1 Acinetobacter stercoris
AATAAATATCATCCTTTTACTTATGTGAATTATGGGCATGATCCTAAATATTTCAGCTTTGGTGCATTAACATGGACACTAGATCAGGCTTTAAGAGGATTGACTGCTGATCAAATGAAAAGATTGCCAAGAGTAAGTGCTCAAGAAGTAGATGCATATAATCAACAAATTATAAAAGATACAAGGTATATGGGACAAAGTTCACTTGCTTATATGAAAGCAAATATGAAGGAAAATAATGGGCTGAGATATATCAAATTAGTCAGTGGTAAGTTTGGAACATTTAAAATATCTGATAAAGACTGTGCAGGGGATGGAACTGTTCCATGGCTCTCAGGAAAAGCACCTTTTAACCAGGCAGGAGTTAAACAAGTATTTAAAATGACAGGCTTTGACCACCAAGGTTCATATAATAATATTCATGTGCGGAGATCAGTCCTCTATGCAATAGTGCAGATAATTAAAGAGAATAATATCCAGCCGAAGTTTAGGTAAACTTAGATATGAAAGAATAAACTTGTTTACGCTCGTATAGCTTTTTACATGAAAAGTTAAAGCTATCCTAAACTACTCAAATTTAAAGACTTTGTTGTATGGGTTTTATAACAAATTGATTGTAAACATTATATTTAAAATTTAATCTAAAAATAAGAATAATAAATTATATTCTTAAATATTTTTGCAATAAAGCTAATTCAACTTAATAAGTTGGGTATGAGGTTTGAGTGTCTTGAATGCGCTTTAGAAC
>NZ_OOGT01000443.1 GCF_900323515.1 Acinetobacter stercoris
GAATCCGAATCGGAATCCGAATCGCTGTCAGAGTCCGAATCGCTGTCTGAATCAGAATCACTGTCTGAATCGGAATCACTGTCTGAATCGGAATCACTGTCTGAATCAGAGTCGCTGTCGCTATCCGAATCACTGTCAGAGTCGGAGTCGCTGTCTGAATCTGAGTCGCTGTCTGAGTCCGAGTCGCTGTCAGAGTCCGAGTCACTGTCTGAATCAGAGTCGCTGTCAGAGTCCGAGTCACTGTCTGAATCAGAGTCACTGTCCGAATCCGAGTCGCTGTCAGAATCAGAGTCACTGTCAGAGTCCGAGTCACTGTCTGAATCAGAGTCGCTGTCAGAGTCCGAGTCACTGTCNGAATCAGAGTCACTNTCCGAGTCCGAGTCGCTGTCNGAATCAGAGTCACTGTCAGAGTCCGAGTCACTGTCTGAATCAGAGTCGCTGTCAGAGTCCGAGTCACTGTCAGAGTCCGAATCGCTGTCAGAGTCCGAATCGCTGTCTGAATCAGAATCACTGTCTGAATCGGAATCACTGTCTGAATCGGAATCACTGTCTGAATCAGAGTCGCTGTCGCTATCCGAATCACTGTCAGAGTCGGAGTCGCTGTCTGAATCTGAGTCGCTGTCTGAGTCCGAGTCGCTGTCAGAGTCCGAGTCACTGTCTGAATCAGAGTCGCTGTCAGAGTCCGAGTCACTGTCTGAATCAGAGTCACTATCCGAATCCGAGTCGCTGTCAGAATCAGAGTCACTGTC
>NZ_OOGT01000442.1 GCF_900323515.1 Acinetobacter stercoris
AGCTTATAGCCATGCAAATTTTGACTTTCGCAAGAGGTCTATTGATCATGTAATTAATTTTGGGTATTAAAAGGGCTTTGTTGTATAAATAAAATTAAATCAGAGATTCTCCAACTTTGTAAATTCATGCAACAGAGCATAAGCCTAATCGCTGCCAATGAAAAAATCCAGATGCATGCACAAAACGCCTTGATGGAGTTATTTGCCCGTTTGGATATCAAGATTACCGCGCGACGGAAGGCAAGATTCTGATCACTAGTCCCTACGAGATTGATATTAAAAAAGTAGCTGGGTCACAGCTCCTCATTAACAAACAAGGCGTATTTGTAAATACAGATAGATAGATAGATACTTCAAAGTACAGAGCGGGCAGCATGTGTTTATGAGTGGGATGAAGGTGAATTTTGAGTTGCCTGAATTACCAGAAATTGGATCATATGCAGTTAATTTCTTATTTTCTAGTTTAGCTGGAACAGGAATAGAAAATGCAAAAATAGAGATGTACGAACCAGAGAATAAGAAAATAATATGGGAAGGTAAAACGGATCTTCAGGGTATAAGTGAGTTATCAATTAATGAAGAATCAAAAAATTATGAAGCGTTAATAGGCTTTGATAATTGGTCAAGTGTATTTGAAGATATAGATTATTATGATGAAGAGGATGAAATCGATATAGGTTCACATGGCACACAAATTGAATCAGAAATTATAAAAAATAGGAAGAATTATGAATAGTTATCATATAGTTAAAGA
>NZ_OOGT01000438.1 GCF_900323515.1 Acinetobacter stercoris
CTTCATAATTAACTATTTTACTACCAATTAGCTCACCCTTAGCATTTTTAATATAAATATTTTCAGAACGGCTAGGAGAACGAGGTTTACCAAAGATTAAATGAAAACTATCTAATGGAAATTGATCAAGTTTTTCTTTTAAAACCTTATCCATTAAAGGAGTTTTCCTAAACAGCCCTAAATCAGTATGAAATCCGTCATTTGCCATTCCACATCCAATGATAAAATCATACTTTTTTAAAACCTCATCTATCTGCTTTTGATATTCATCAAGACTGATTGTAAAGCCATCAAATTCAAATTTTTCATTTACATTTTCATTTAAATGAAATGGTTTGACTTTTAGTATTTCACTATCAAATCCCCACATTAATAAAGAATCTTGAATATATTGTATATTTATATTTGTATTGTATGTGAAATCCTCATAATCAACATATAAAACAGCCAATTTAACTTTTTTATAAACTTTAATTTTTGAAATTCCAGCTTGAATCAACAAAGCCTTTTTTGCGGGGGTAATAATTTCATCTTTACCTAATATAAGGTCACCCTCAACATAATCATTTCCTTTCTCGACAATACCAATCTCCTTCTCAACTTCAAAGAAGTCACCATTATCAAGTCTAAGTGAATCAGGTAAAGCAACTACTGTATTTGCAATATTTTTCAAATTTGTTAAAGGAGGTACTAATATTTGATATTGATCATTAGAATCCGTTATATATGGATTTTTGCCATACCTCAATCGGTACATATAAGGTGTTATTAC
>NZ_OOGT01000437.1 GCF_900323515.1 Acinetobacter stercoris
TAATAAATATATAAAAAGGCTCGCAAATGATATTGCGAGCCTTTTTCAGTCTTTAAATGTTATTTAGAGGGTGGATTACTTTGATCTGACTTAGCATCTTTACCTTGATTATCAGTTTTTGGGTTTGGTGTTGCTTCATTTGGTGTAGGGTTTTGAGAGCTTTTAGGAAGTACTTTCTCAACAGTTTTTTCATTTGCTTGCGCATTTAATGAATCATTATTCGCTTTTGTTGAAAAATCTTTAAAATCTGACATTTTAATCTTCTTCACTATTTTTTATTGCTAGTCTTTTTTGCATCACTTAGACTAACTGGGTGTTGTTTTATATATTCATTAGCTAGAGCAGTTAATTCAGGATTGCTTTGAATAGAAGAAGTTGTGTAAGCCTGAAATAAACATATTGATAAAAACTGTAGGTATAAGTTTATGTATTTTCGTAATCATTTCCATTTATATGAGTGTTTTTTGTTTAGGCTTGCTTAGAATATTTGGTTGAAAAATATACTGTGTTAGGTTTTTTTTCTATTTGGTTAAAAATGTTTCATAATACTTAGTATTAGAGGTATTGATTCGATTGCAAAATTAGAGTCTTTTTTCTATATAATGGTTGCATTAATTAGTGATTTTTCTTTGAGACCAAAATTATTAAACCCTATCAAAAGGTGGACTTTTTTACTGAGGATTATTTATAAAATTTTAAGCAATTGATTAAAAGAGATTTTAATGAGAAAAATAGTATTTTTTTTAATGTTTATTCCGACTTTTGCATTAGCTGATTT
>NZ_OOGT01000436.1 GCF_900323515.1 Acinetobacter stercoris
AATTAATCATAAATATCAAAAAACTCATGAGGTTATTTTGTATGGATAATCAATTTGAACAGGTTCGTGATATATGGGTAAATGCATTTTTTACTGGAAATTATGAAGTTTTAGCCAGGTATGAAGATGAACATTTTAAAGTCATTTATGAGAAAGAGGGTATTACTGAAGGCAGTGCCACCAGATATGAAAAAATTGCTGATGCAGTCAAAAATGGGGTTTGGAAACCTCAAAAACCTAATGTACAGAGTGAGGAATATGAATTTGATGAGGATAATACACATTGTAAAGTGATTATTGAATTAGAAGCAGATGGTACATTAATTGAAGAGCAATGGGCTTTTTATGATGAATGGAAAATTATTGAATTGAAATTTTGTAAAACAAAACATGCAAAGCACCATTGATAGGTTTGAAATTTAAAGACTGACAAAACTAACGAATCTCTCTTATCCAGTTAACACATTTATTCAGTGTTAACTGGTTTTTTATAGATAGAAAATTTATTTAATATTTTAGTGACTAAAGAAATTTTTAATATAATCTGGATTATTTCTTGTAAAGTTGAATAAATTTATAAAGAACAAAAGTATATAAATTAAATTAAAAATGTATGTATTTTCACCTAAAAACGTCTATAAAATAATCTAAAATTAGGTTAATCTATTGCAATAAGCTTGTGGATAAAGTTGTTGATTTTTGGTTAATATGAATTATTTCTACTGTGATTAATCTAAATTTTATTGCAACAAAAGTTGGATTTATAGACTGTATAGTGA
>NZ_OOGT01000433.1 GCF_900323515.1 Acinetobacter stercoris
CTGTATATTCAGTTTCAAACAATATCAATTCTATTTCTTCTTCTTTTTCAGTAAATACTCTATCTGTTTGAAGTTGATCATTAACCTTTCCCACCAACAATGTTTTACCTGTTTTTTTATTTAAAATCTTATATGTAGCACCAACCAAGTTAGGGTTATCGCCAGCTAATTCTTTTAAATCAAAAACTTGACTAAACTTCCCTCCTTGTATTTTTGGTAAAAATGGTAATGTATAATTAACCCTCATCCCACTTTCAAACACATGCTGCCCACTTTGTACTTTGAAGTATCTATCTGTATTGACAAAGACACCTTGTTGATTGATGAGGAGCTGTGACCCGCCTGCTTTAATATCAACCTCTATCGGGCTGGTGATCAGGATTTTGCCTTCTGTCGCGGTAATCTTGATATCTAATCGGGCAAACAGTTCCATCAAGGCATTTTGCGCATGCATCTGGATTTTTTCATTGGCAGCAATCATGCTAATCCCATTTACCGCAAAGGCACTATATTTCCCCTGTGCATGCATCAGGATATTTTTTTGTGAGCTAAAGTTGGTTGAACCGCCTGAACTAAATCCAATCTCCTGACCTGCATGATTGACGATATCTTCAGGTGTAGTCATCGCGATGCCATTCGGTGAAGCAAACAGCATCAACGCCTGTCTAAACAGCGTGCCATTGCTTTGGTTTTCTGCTGAGGTATTTTCACTATTCTCCGTGTCTTTGTTAAAGCTACTCATAAAACTTTGTGCGGTATTTAACAACCCATTCAGGCCACTACCACCAGTCAAGGCACTGCTCAAG
>NZ_OOGT01000435.1 GCF_900323515.1 Acinetobacter stercoris
ATATAAACGTCTAATAATTCAATATTTTAATTTATTTTAAACATGACTTTTATTATAGCCATACAATTAAATGATAGCATAATTGTCACAGCAGACAATAGAAAAATCGTTTTGAAAGAAACTGGTGAAGTCCAATTCCGCAATGAGAAAAGTCAAAAGCTTTATTTATGGGATGAGGGGATCATTACGGGTACTGGTGAAGGTGCTGTTATTGACCGATCTATTGAGTTATTCAAAAATTTAACTCATTCAGAAATAAAGAAACTTCCTCAATGCCTCGATATATCAAGACAAATGCGAGAATTGGAAATAGGTAAGGATTTCTTTCAAGTCGAAACAACCAAACTACTCTGTTCCCGTTGCAATGAAAACGGTGTACAGCTTTATGCCATTCAACGTTTTGAACCATCATCTCCGTATACATTGACTATAATTGAACCAATGGATATCACTGTTTGGCTGTTTCATCCCAACATTGAAACCATTTCAGCAGATTTGCAAAATCTCTATGCCGATTTAAAAGACTATTCAACATTTGCCAACCAGACAGACTGGATCAACTACTATATCAACCGACTTGCACCGATTTACCTAAAACAAAGCCAACAGGATCTATTTATGAGTCAATGCTTTGATGCATATTTCCAGACAAAGGATGACTATATTTTTGGTCATGTTTCGAATAAACAAAATTCAACACTTGAAATCAAAGAAATTTCTACCAAATTGTCATCTATTTAATATGATAAAGACTGTGCTAAATATTTATATAAGTTAAATAT
>NZ_OOGT01000432.1 GCF_900323515.1 Acinetobacter stercoris
CTAGAGTAATGGCTTAAGCATCACAGGTGGCCCAAGTATCACCACGGCAGGCATTGATGCAGCGGGTAAAAAGATCAGTAATGTTGCTGATGGTACAGCAGCCAGTGATGCAGTGAATGTCAGTCAGTTAACTGCAGCGAGTGCAGCCAGCGATGCCAGAACCGATGCTTTAGGTACCAGTACCGCCAGTAACCTGGGCGGTGGTGCAAGCTATGATGCGACAACGGGTGAGATCAGTGCACCAAACTACAGCGTAACCACTAATCCGAATGAAGCCGGTGCGACAACGACGGTTCACAATGTNGGNGATGCAATCAATAGCTTAACGACTGCAGTGACTACACCGCTNACCTTTACAGGGGATAGTGGTAGCTCGGTGAATAAACTTGGCTCGACATTGTCAGTGCTTGGGGATGGGAACATCACGACAACGGCAAGTCAGGGCCAGATCGCAGTGAGCCTGAATAAAACCCTGACAGGCCTGACCAGCATCAGCACGGGCAATACCTTTATTGACAGTAATGGCTTAAGCATCACAGGTGGCCCAAGTATCACCACGGCAGGCATTGATGCAGCGGGTAAAAAGATCAGTAATGTTGCTGATGGTACAGCAGCCAGTGATGCAGTGAATGTCAGTCAGTTAACTGCAGCGAGTGCAGCCAGCGATGCCAGAACCGATGCTTTAGGTACCAGTACCGCCAGTAACCTGGGCGGTGGTGCAAGCTATGATGCGACAACGGGTGAGATCAGTGCACCAAACTACAGCGTAACCACTAATCCGAATGAAGCCGGTGCGACAACGACGGTTCACAATGT
>NZ_OOGT01000431.1 GCF_900323515.1 Acinetobacter stercoris
TAGGGTCTGTTGACATTTGCTGTATAAAAAAATAGCGAGATAGTAAAATTCAATCGCCAAACCAAATTCACTACTCGCTATGCCTCGTACAATGTTGAATGATCAACACTGGTCTAAGTTAAAAGCTATTCTCCGCAATTTTAATATTTATCTCAAATCAAATTTGAGAAATTTTTTTGAGGCAATCCTATATCGTATTAGAACAGGATGCCCTTGGAGAGATTTACCCGAGGTTTTTGGTAATCCAAACTCAATTTTTAAAAAGTACAATCGCTGGTCTAATAAAGATAAGCTAATGAAAATATTTAAAATATTATCAGAGAACGCTGATCTTGAATGGATGTTTATTGATGCTACTCATGTTAGAGCACACCAACATTCAGCAGGAATCCCTAATCAGGATATTTCAAAAAGTGTTGGGGGTAATAGTTCTAAAATTCACTTAGCTGTTGACTCTCACGGTAACCCGATCGAATTTATTATTTCAGATGGAACCACCCATGATGTCAAAGTTGCCCCTATTTTAGTCGAACAATTAGATTTAACTGACACTGAAATAGTCTGTATGGATAAAGGCTATGATTCTGAAATATTAAGAGAGCAGATTAAAAATAGAAGTGCTAAAGCGAATATACGGAAGAAATCAAACACAAGATCAAGTAATGATCATATGGACTGGTATTTATATAAAATCAGACACTTAGTTGAGAATACATTTTGCCGTTTGAAGCAATTCCGAGGAATTGCTACACGGTTTGATAAACTAAAGCGAAACTTTCAAAGCGCAGTTGCCTTAGCTTGTATTTATCTCTGGCTGCCTTTATGAAATGTCAACAGACC
>NZ_OOGT01000430.1 GCF_900323515.1 Acinetobacter stercoris
ATAATATTTTTTCGCTTCAATAATCTTTGACTGATCATTCAATGCATCACCTAAATTCAAATATGTAACAACACGGTTTGGCTCACAAGCAATAACTTTTTTTAATATTTTTTCCGAATTAATAGAGTATTTTCTCTGTTGTAAATAAAAGCCTATATCATTAATTTCCTGTATATTATTCAAAATATCCGAACATTTTAAGTTATCAACCAAATTACTAAATGCTCGTTGGTTAGGATTATTATTATTTTTTGCATCATATAAATTATCTACTATTATTTCTTTTATTTGTTTATCGTATTTTTTTTGACTCAACTTTGATCTTAAAAAACTACCATAAACTACGTTTAAGCCACATTGCCCAAACATTTCATCATTATCAAAAGTTATGTATTGATCATTAACCATAGCTTTGACATTTTGTATATCATCATTACTACTTATATCAGTTTCATAATGCAATGCTTTCCCATTAATAATATTATTTTTTCGATTACCTGCAAAAAGCAAATCACAATCTCCTGATATAGCTTGCCCCTTTCTTGCATCACCTGCTAATTTCAACCAGATATAATCTTCTTTTACTTCATTCCCATGACTATACAATATATAAGAGTTTTCTATATTATAAAAAACTACTTTACTAGAATTAAAATCTGCCCACCCTTTATTAACAGTTATTATTAATAGCACTGCAATAAATAAAAAACTATTTTTCATTTTCTAACTCCTTAAGTGCTTTTGCTTTTTCACTTATAAATCTCGCTGCCACACCATCTTGAACTTTTTTGCTATTTTTCCTGAAATATACTAACTTTCCTTCAGCATTTCTTCTCCCACGTTTATTAT
>NZ_OOGT01000427.1 GCF_900323515.1 Acinetobacter stercoris
ACCCATTGTTATATTTTTTACAATATTTACGTAAAACGGCTATGAATCCATCATAACAATTTTGCTCAGCTTCATTTAATACAGCATCAATTTCATCTTTTGTCCAGTTCTGCTCATATGCTCTACATACAAATATTGCTTTCAAAACAAAAGGATTTTCACCAGTTTTTACAAACATACCTTTAATAAGTTTTTTTGGTTCCAATTAAATCACCCCATGCTTTCAACATAAAATAATATGAAAAATAACACATTAATATTAACTTTCTGCTTACACAAAAAACATCATCAATAATATAATATATATCTTATAAAAACATTTTAACAAAACACGAACCATATTTAATCAAATTAAACATATTAATTTATTAAAATTCCACAGCAATTCAAAACCTAGTATAATTTAAAAACTTTTCATTCAAACAATATATTTTTTTTTGCACTTTAATTACAATATAGTATTGTGGTTATTGGGGGAATGCTATGAAAAACTTTTTAAACTTGAAAAGTGTTAATAGTGGAATGGTTGAATTATTAGATTCTTTTTGTAAAAGGTATGATTTAGAATCACCAATTAAACATAAATACTCTATTGATGAAAGAATGTCATTAAACCTGTGGATGAAAAACATCAGGTTTATTAACCAGCAGTTTAACCGTGAGGAACTTGGCATTTATCTCGGCAATATGATAACAGAACAACAAATCGGTATAGCAGCATATATGGCTAATTCATGTGAAAATATAGGTGAATTATTAAATCATGCTCCAAACTATATAAAAATGTGGTTTAATTATTTACCTGTAACAGTATATGACCAAAATGACTACAAAATAATAGAATGGGGAAATCCAGAATATCTCAATAAAAA
>NZ_OOGT01000426.1 GCF_900323515.1 Acinetobacter stercoris
TTTAGTTGTATATATTGCAGCTAAATTAGCTTATGAGGATCTGAAAGAAGATAGTAATATTTTATTATACCCTTGTGATAATTCTGCATTTTCTGTTCAAATTGCGTCTGAATGGCGTACAAGAAAGTGCACTAAAAGCCTATATATAGAGGAAAAGCATTTCTTTTCACCTATTTATAAGCTTACAAGTGGAGATAGAAAGTATTACAATTTCTTAAAGAAATATAATATCATTAATGATAATAGTATTATAGGTAATTTCCTGAATAGGATGANATAGTGATTAGTATTGTCGTTCCAGTTTATAATGGCGAAAAATTTATTGAAAAAAATTTTTTATCATTGGTTAATCAAGATAATAATACTTTTGAAGTAATATATATTAATGATGGTAGTATTGATAACACTGCAGAAAAAATAGAAATTTTGATAAAAAACTATAGCAACTTTCGTTTAATATCCACACCAAACAGTGGTGTAATGGCAGCTCGAAAGCAAGGTGTTGAAGTTGCTAAATATGATTTTGTTACATTTTTAGATATAGATGATGTTTTAGATAGTAATTTTGTATCTGTTTTTTTGAATTACTGTAAAGATAATAAGTTTGAAATATTGGTAACTAATTTTAGATTAAATAAAAACAATAACTTAAAAGATATCGTTCGATTTCAACCAGGTATATATTCTAGTTCTGACTTTATAAAGTATTTATGTGTAAATGGGGGATGGGAATTATGTGGTAAAGTTTACAAAAAAGAATTATTCGACAATATAATATACCCAAATAAAGTTACTATTGGCGAAGATGCTCTGATTTTTTTTCAATTGGTTTTTTATGCATATGAAATTAAAGTTTTAAATGAATATGTTTATAC
>NZ_OOGT01000425.1 GCF_900323515.1 Acinetobacter stercoris
TTAATCAGACTTTGCACAAAGCCAGTGACCATACGTAAAGACAGACGGAATAAGGATTTAATCATTAAGCAGCATTGGATGGCTGCGTCGGAGTAGGTTTGATTTCGCCCTTGTTTGCCTTTTGATGGCGCATACCATTGCGTAGCAGGATCAAACCAAATGGCAATATTTCCGCGACTCATGAGTGCTCGGTTATATGCGGGCCAATTGGTTGTGCGGTAGATTTTGTGTGTAGGCTTCTTCATTTGAAAATTATATCGCTGAAAAAGCCTTTACAGATAGGTTTGTGCAACAAAGCCAAACCTCCTTAGGGAGGTTTTTTCTTAAATATATAAATACATATCCCAGTATATTTTTTAATGCAAAAATGCATGAGTATGATGCATTTTTGCATAATGATCATTATCTAAAACTGAGTTTAAGCTATAGAATTAACGAAATGAATTTGNAATTTCTTTCGTTAATTAAAGATGACTGTAAAAAACTGGCAACCACCGACAGCACAAGAAATAAAAAATCGGCGTNAACAGACAGGTTTTACACAAGCGAAAAGAGCAAAAAAATGAAGCGTATTGTTTTAGTTATTATTGGGCTTTGCGTTATATACTTTATTTATAAAGTATATAACGCAAATACACTCTGCTATTTAAATGATTCTATCTGTATTTCAGATTTCAAATATTCAAATTCTGTTGAACATTCCCTATATATTAATAATATGGACATATCTCCAGAACAAAAACAGTTATGGATAAATAATCATCACATTTATCCAAAAGGTGAAAATGGGTATTGGAATTATTGTAAGGAATATTCAAGTGAAGCGATTGTTTGTTCATTTCAATATCTCGTGAATATTACTAAATGTAAGGATTTAAGCA
>NZ_OOGT01000424.1 GCF_900323515.1 Acinetobacter stercoris
GATTACAACTACAACAGATACAGCAGGTAACTGGAGTATCACGCCTAATCCATTAGGTGATGGTGAAGTTGGTAAAGTGACTGCTACAGACGCAGCAGGAAATAACAGTGCTCCAACCATGACTGATGGCACAGATATCACTCCACCAGCAGCACCAGGTGTGGATCAGAACAATGGCACCGAACTCAGTGGTACAGCGGAAGCGGGTTCTATCGTGACGGTGACTGATGCCGATGGCAATACAGTGACCACCACAGCCGATAGCACAGGGCACTGGAGNATTACACCNAACCCAATTGCTGATGGTAGTGAAGGCAGCGTGACTGCGACAGATGCAGCAGGGAACACCAGCGCTGAAACACCAACAGGCACAGCAGATACCGTTGCACCGGCAGCGCCAAGCGTTGGTCAAAACAATGAGTCAGGTTTATCGGGAACAGCAGAGCCAGAATCAACAATTAGTGTTGAATTGGCTGATGGTACAACGATTACAACTACAACAGATACAGCAGGTAACTGGAGTATCACGCCTAATCCATTAGGTGATGGTGAAGTTGGTAAAGTGACTGCTACAGACGCAGCAGGAAATAACAGTGCTCCAACCATGACTGATGGNACAGATATCACTCCACCAGCAGCACCAGGTGTGGATCAGAACAATGGCACCGAACTCAGTGGTACAGCGGAAGCGGGTTCTATCGTGACGGTGACTGATGCCGATGGCAATACAGTGACCACCACAGCCGATAGCACAGGGCACTGGAGTATTACACCGAACCCGCTGACAGAAGGCGAAGTGGGCAAGGTGACTGCCACTGATGGCGCAGGCAACACTGGTCCTGAAGCGACCACAGGGGCTGCGGATGTGACGGCTCCTGTTGCCCCAACGG
>NZ_OOGT01000421.1 GCF_900323515.1 Acinetobacter stercoris
TACTTATCTTTACCAGTAATTTGAATTATACCCCTTCCCCTATACTTCCACCCATCACCTGATGCAACATCTCCATTACCATTTTTATTTGCATAAGCAATATTTGCAATCATTTCTTGATTTGCATCGTGCTCATCATTACGACCATATTTCTTACATAAGTCAGCCTTCCCCCAAAATGCAGAAAAAGGACCTCCTTTATCGTTTCTTTGGATTAATTTTTTCTGATAGTAAAACGAATATTTTTGTTTCACTTCTGTATGACGAATTAATACTTTTTCATAATAACGAAACCCTTCCCCATCCTTAATATTAACTCCTTCGCCAACCTCTTGTAAAACTTGTGCAAAAAAATGTGCTTTATTTATACAGTTTTTCATTTCAAATTTTTCAGAGAATTTATTGTAAGTATCGACTAATATTTTAATATCCGTACTTTTTGCCTGAGTGAAAATTTGCTTTGCTTCATTCTCTGTTAATTGTACACAGTTTTCACATCCAGTTACTGCTGTTTTTGCTATGGGATTCCCTTGAGCATTACTTGTGTTAGTAGTTTTTGATTGACCATTATTGAATGTATTTTTATTATTTGGTTTATTATGATTATCTGTTTTTGTTTCAAATTTTATCGTATCTAATGATATACCTATTCCAAAACTTCGATTTCCTGTAATATATTTATCATTAATCAATTTATAAGCATTATTGGATTTTGACCAGCCTTGAATTAATATATTTTCACCTGCTTTTTGATAATCAATAACAACAATGCCTTTACTATTAGTAACTAAATCTTTAAATCCTCGCTTCCCTATTATTATTCTAAGCTTAAAACCTTGAATTGGTAGACCTTTCTTATTGACGATAGCTATACCAATTTTATGACTTTGACTTTGACTTTGACTTTGACTTTGACTTTGACTTTGACTTT
>NZ_OOGT01000420.1 GCF_900323515.1 Acinetobacter stercoris
GCTACAGACATTTCATAACTCCACAACTTGTATTCAATCCCGAACCTATATAATTCTCAAACAGAACTTTATCTCCGATTTCAGATAGATTAAAGCAAGTATCAGGGATCATAATTGTAATAAACTATTGTTTCCAAAAAATTAAAAAGTATTATATTAACAAATAGTAGACTGTTATTAATACTACAATTATTCAGTGTTAAAAATTAGTCAAAACTCATACATCAAATAGTTAAAATATCCACCCATATTTTTTAGCAATTTTCTGTGTATCTTCTCTTAATCTGTTAAGCTCAATATAAACATCGCTATCAACTTTAGGTCTTACTTTCTTGAACTTATCTTCCAAAAATCCAAACTTCGCATTAACATTTCAAATATCAATTGTTGCTTACCTTGCTTATTTGCAGCCAAGAATGCAACATGATCAATCTTAAAACGGAAATCCATCTCTTTTCTTTTAAGAGAGTACATTATCCGCTCAATAAAGCCATTTTTCCCATCATAATTGTAATACAACCCCATACACCAATCGGAATATTATATTTTCTATCCTTAAGTGTATCGTTTATTATCGTTTCTGTTTCACGTTGATTACTTGATAACTCAAGTATATCTTCTTCTGTTAAAACTTCTTTACTGAGTTCGATACTCATCCAGAGTTCCATATATATTCCTTGATCTAATATTTTGATTTATTTAAAAGTTGGTATTTATCAATAAAGTAACCAGTTGAAATAAAATTAATGTGTCCATTTCTTATATCAATAAATTTAGTTAATTACCTTGTTAAAACTCACCTTTCTGTTAAGTTATTTCATTCTACTGTTTGAAAAATCTTTTCTAAGCGCACTAATTCAAAATTGGAAACAGGATAGACTCGTTCTGTTCCTAATTACAAGGTATGTATTATTTTCATTAACCTAGTTCTTAATT
>NZ_OOGT01000419.1 GCF_900323515.1 Acinetobacter stercoris
ACTTTGTATTATTTCAATTTTATGGATTGTCAAAGTTGAGTTTAAGCCTATAGATAAAATGACCAAATCATTGATTTCTTATAAAAGTATCCACGATCTACAGCTTGAACATCTAACTGAACCAGAATTTAAATCTGTACCCAAAGAAATTCAGCCTTTTATCGAGAACATTCTTAATTTGATCAAAAGATTACATATTAGTCTAGAAAATGAGAAAAATTTTAGTGCCTATGCTGCACATGAACTACGTAGCCCATTAACTGCCATTAAAACGAATGTACAGCTGGGTAAAATGATCGCAATACAACAACAATATGATGACAATTTACTGGAATGTTTAAACGATGCTGAAAACAGTATCATACGTTATCAAAATTTGCTGGAACAATTATTGGTATTAAGCCAAACAGAACATCAAATTGAACAGAACATACAACAAGTTTCTTTAAAGCAAAGTTTGGAATTGGTTCTATCCGATTTACGTTTGACTTATCCTGAAATCGACCATCAGTTAATCATTCATTGGGAAAGTTTAGGAAAAATTTTTATCGCTCCTGATGCAATTCAAATTGTTTTACGTAACCTTCTGGAAAACAGTTTAAAACATTCTCAAACAGTTAAAAAAATCGAAATTTCTCAGACTGAAAATATTCTAACCATCCGAGACTTTGGCGTAGGCTTAAATCCTCAGGAATTAACGCTTGCAACAAAACGTTTTTGGCGAAAATCTGCGACTGGTCAAGGTTATGGCTTGGGACTATCACTTTGTCATATTCTACTGCAACAATATCACTATCAAATGATTATACAATCTGATCAAAATCAAGGGCTGAGTGTAAGTATCGATTTTTCCAAGGATAATAAAACAGACTAATTTTATTAATAAAATTGAAGCCAGTAATAAACACATCATGCAATTGAAAATAATAAGGTATTTAAAATGTTTAAATAC
>NZ_OOGT01000418.1 GCF_900323515.1 Acinetobacter stercoris
TTACTAAATAAATCATAAATCATATGTCTTAACCACTGATGACTCGTCTTATGATGACAAGACATATGCCAATATTGCTTAATTGAATAAGTTGGAAATGCTATAGGTGCTTCAATCATTTTTAAATTTCCACGTGAAAGAAGAACTTCACTCAAATAGTATGGTACTGTAGCAATTGCATCCGTTTCTTGTACAACTAGCCCTACACCTAAATAGCTCGGGATACGCATAAGAATGTTACGTTTCAATTCTAATTTTAATAACTCATTTTCAATATGGTAATGCCCCATTCCAGCATCAATATCAATGTGTAATTCATTTAAATAATCATCTAAACTCATACTTTCATTGACTAATCTAGGATGAGATTTGGAAGCAAGCACAACATAGTATTGCTCAAATAGCTTTTGTTGATAAAAACCATTTTCCAGATGCGGTAAAAAACCGATTGCAAGGTCTATCTCGCCATTAGCCATTTGATAACTTGTTTCACTGGTTATCGCCCTGACATTGATACGTACATTTGGTGCATGTTTTTTAATATATTGAGAAATTTTAGGTAACAAGACCAAATGTGATACATCAGTCATGGCAATGGTAAACTTTTGGTGAGTATTTTGCTGATCAAAATCAATCGTAAAATTATTGATGTGCTCAATTTTATTAAGAGCTTCACTCACCAAAGGAAATAATTGTTTCGAAAGTTCCGTGGGAACCATTTCGTTACCAATTCTTAGAAAAAGTGGATCGTTATAATGCGAACGAATCTTGTTCAGGATATTACTAACGGTTGGTTGGCTGATATTCAACCTGTCAGCAGCCAATGAAACGCTTTTATACTTATAGATAAAGAAAAAAATACTTAATAATTTACAATCCAGTTCAAACACTTATTAAAATTCCTTTTATTAACACCAACCTCAAATAAAAAAACTTGTTAGCTGTATCTGGATTGTATTAAAAAAGCATTTCAAAGTAAATTTTTTACAGTTTATAACATTAAAATTCATGTGAAATATGTAATAT
>NZ_OOGT01000416.1 GCF_900323515.1 Acinetobacter stercoris
TAATCAGACTTTGCACAAAGCCAGTGACCATACGTAAAGACAGACGGAATAAGGATTTAATCATTAAGCAGCATTGGATGGCTGCGTCGGAGTAGGTTTGATTTCGCCCTTGTTTGCCTTTTGATGGCGCATACCATTGCGTAGCAGGATCAAACCAAATGGCAATATTTCCGCGACTCATGAGTGCTCGGTTATATGCGGGCCAATTGGTTGTGCGGTAGATTTTGTGTGTAGGCTTCTTCATTTGAAAATTATATCGCTGAAAAAGCCTTTACAGATAGGTTTGTGCAACAAAGCCTATTTACATATATAGGGTTTTTAAATAATAATCCACTTGGTGTAGAAACAAAAAAATTAAAATGCTTATTTTTATCATTTAAATTTGAAACTCTAATAGCAACAGGAAATCCAAATTTTGTTTTAGACAAAGTATACATACCATAATCTGTAATTGTTCCATCTTTTAAAACATGAATCTTAAGTGATCCCTCAAAAAATAAGCTGCTATTCCATTTTTCTGTAGATCCTATCCTTGTAATTTCAGAAATCAAATTCAGACTTTGATTTTCACTCATAATAATTTCACCTGTCTCTGACATACTTGCATTTACTTCAATATTAAAAATAGAACACATTAAAAAACATAATATTATTTTTTTCACATTAAGCCCTCATTAAAAAAATTCATACTTTATTAGAGGATCTTCATCACCTTCAACCAAATACCAATTTTTCGATATTTCATCTTTTGTAAAATTTGGGATCATTTCCTCATTAAATCTATCTCTAATTTCAGCACTTCTTAAATAATATGTATATCTTAATTCAGATTCACCCTGTTCATTTTTAAAGTCAAATGCAGCTAATAAATCTTGTGCTTTACCTATATTAGGATATTCAGGATAAGTATAGTGTCCTAAGTTACTCACATTTAAATAATCATTCCATGCATATAGACAAATCGCTTTTTTTGATATGTTATATATTTTATATATCCCACAATTGGCGCTTGGCGATGAACTGGTTTATGATTCAATTCGATGATCGCATAAAAGA
>NZ_OOGT01000413.1 GCF_900323515.1 Acinetobacter stercoris
GCATAACCCTATATTCATAAAAACTGGCTAAAATAGACAAATTTTTTTGCTATCGTTTTATTTTATCAAATGTTCATATTTTATAAAAAATATCTGATACTCCCTCTGTGTATTATGTCATGTAGCCTCTTTGCTAAAGAAAATGACCCAACGACAGAAAGTAGTACAATTTCTGGAAATGTTGGCATTGTATCTAAATATATTTATCGAGGTGGTGTAGAAAATGACGATCCTGCTGCACAAGCAGGGTTGGAATATATACATCGTAGCGGGATTAAAGTTGGTTATTGGGGATCAACATTAGACTATAATCCTGGCAATGAAGATAAAAATCATGGTTTCGAGCACGATTTCTATATTGCTTACACACATCAGCTGAATCAGGATTGGAGTTATGCTATCCAGGCGACAGCTTATGTATATCATGATGCAAACAAAGTACGCTCGGAACAAGGTGAAAAGCGTCCAATTACTTCATATGATGTACTTTATAATTTGAGTTATAAAAACTTAACTTTGGCAGCAGCAGTAACACTTGCTGATGCATCTGCTACAAATGCAGGAGATGCCTATTTTAGTGCATCTTATATATATCCCTTGCCAATGGATTTCAATTTGAATACCTCTATTGGTGCAACGGCTTATAATTCTGATCGTGATGATAGTGTCGTACAGACGGAAAAAGATTTTGCATTTAATGAGGCGCGTATTGGTATTAGTAAAACGTTTACAAATACAGGGCTTACAGCATCTTTTGATTATGTCATGGGAGGTCAGGACCGGATGGGCAGTGATTTTGATGACCATGCGGTTTTCGGACTCAATTATAGTTTTTAGAGTTGGTTCTAATAAGTAATAGTGCATTGAACAGGTGTTTGATGCACTTTTTTTATGCACCAGAGTGAAAGATTTAAATAAAAGTCTTGAAATATAATTTGGTTAATTCAATAAAATGAGCATTATCTGTGCATTCTAGTTTAAGGAATGGTCTTTTTAATCAATCGGAAACTATATTATAACTCAATCTAATTTTATATAAATTTTATGTTTTTCATGTATTTATATGTAGAAAAATTACAGATAGCTTTTACACAATGAAGATATGTATCAAACATGG
>NZ_OOGT01000412.1 GCF_900323515.1 Acinetobacter stercoris
GTGTTTTTTTAAGAACAGTGTTTTCTATATTTAGCCCCAATATACATAAAAAAATACCGTAAATTAAATACAGCTTAACTAAATGGTATGAACATGAAAGCTGTAATTTTTAATCAATATGGTGGTCCTGAAGTTCTTGAAACTATTGAAATTCCAACACCTACTCCAAATGAAAATCAATTATTGGTTGAGGTAAAAGCTTTTGGGGTAAATCCTTTGGACTGGAAACTCAGACAAGGATTCATGAAAAACTTTATGCCTCTTAATTTCCCACATATCTTAGGAGCGGAAGTTGCCGGGATCGTCGTCGAGGCACCAGATAATAATGAATTTAAGGCTGGTGATAGAGTATATGGACGTGCCGTGCAAAGCTATGCTGAATATGCCTTAATGGAAATTGTTAATGCACAAATTATTCCTGATTTTTTAAGTTTTAATGAAGCAGCTGCATTACCTAGCTCTACTCAAACTGCATATACGGCTCTTAAATTGATCGGTAATCTCGAACAAGGACAAAATGTCTTAATCCATGCAGGTGCAGGTGGAGTCGGTGTAGCAGCTATTCAAATTGCAAAAAGCATTGGCGCAAACATCACAACAACATCATCAAAAAAGAATTTTGACTTGTTAAAAAGTTTAGGGGCCGATCATATCATTGATTATCATGAAAATAAGTTGTCTGACCTAGGTCAGGAGTTTGATCTGATTATTGATAGTATTGGTGGTGAAACGCAAATTAACTCATGGCATATTTTGAAAGAAAAAGGAACATTAGTTTCACTGGTTTCTGATGAACATGGTTTATCTCAGGTGGCAGATAATGGTAAAAAGTTTGTCTTTATGCGTGGCTCTCAACCTGGTTTAGCTGCTGAAATTAATAGTCTAGTTTTGCAAAAGAAAATTAAACCAGTTATAGATTCAGTATTCCCTTTTTCAAAAATCCGGGAAGCTCATATCAAAGTACAGACTGGACATTCCTCTGGTAAAGTCATAACTGAAGTTTGATTTATCTATCAGAGTAAAGATAGCTGCAGGGGTAGCTACGACATCTGACAATGTTTTAGCTACTCTTTATATAAAAGTTTAAAACCCATCCGTATCATAAAATAACAGCTAGTTTGATATTGTTATGTATATGGT
>NZ_OOGT01000411.1 GCF_900323515.1 Acinetobacter stercoris
ACTCTAAATTGAATAAGCTTTATCGCTGCAATATTTATATTACAAATGGTTCGATATTGGAATTGTGCAAAAAGGGAATTCTTGAAGGTGATGTACATATAGATAAAGGTTCATGTTTAGTTGTAAATGGTATTCTAAATGGCACAATTTATAATGAGGGAACTGTAATTTTGCATGGTTTTTTTCTAGGGAGTATCTACGGTCAGGGGATAACTGAGCGTATACGAGCAGAAGAATGTTAATTGAGTGTGTTATTTTATCTACTTTAAAAAGTGATTTTGCTTAACAAAAAGATCAAACTTTATACACAAGTAAAAGAATAAAAATAATTTAATAATTTGATTAAGTTTTCTCATAATTTAAAATTTTTACATGGATGGTTAATCGTATATAAATATGGGTGAGACTTATGGCAGTTATCAAGAAAGTGAAAACTAAAAATGATACTTCTAAGAATATCTTTGAAATTTTAAGAGAAAGCCATGAAGTACAAAGAGATTTATCTGAAAAGTTAATAAAAACTTCTGGAGATAGTGAAGAACGTAGACATTTGTTTACTCTACTCAAGAATGAACTATTTGCTCATGCTGTAGCAGAGGACAGATATTTTTATATTCCGTTAATGATGACAGATGCTGGATTAAATATTACACGTCATGCACTGTCTGAACATCATGAGATGGATGAGCTACTGGAACAACTTAGCCAGACTGAGTTTAGTAATCCTGGATGGTTATCGATTGCAAAAAAATTATCTGATACAGTGCATCATCATTTAAAAGAAGAGGAGCATTCTTTTTTCCAGCAAGCTGGTAAGATACTGGATGAAAAGCAAAAAGAAAAACTGGCTAAACAGTATCATGCTGAATATATAAAGTATCTGGAAAAGGAAAAAGATGCGTTAAGTTAGAATAAAAAGTGTGGAGAATTTTTTGTTCTCATATACATTGGCATGTATAGCTATTATAACTTGGTCAAATCGCTACACATTTATGTCTCTTTAATATAGCTTATTGAAAATATTGCTGAGTAACTGTGCATGCCATTAATTTTAATCCAGTGTCAACTCTCAGGATTTTATTTTTTTATTACTGCATTATGACTTGTTAAACTCTATAAAAACTATTTAATTCAATAACA
>NZ_OOGT01000410.1 GCF_900323515.1 Acinetobacter stercoris
GAGTTATAGATTACTTCACAATTGAAATGTGATTTATGATATTCACAATTGTCAAAAGTAAATTCAACTTTACTAACAATAATTTGATTTGGAGATGAAAGTTGATTGAGGCGATTAATCATTGTTGCGACAAGAAACTCTTCTGCGATTTTTGCTTCTAAAATGTAATGACCTGTTTTTAAATAAGCTGCATTTTCCCAGGATAAAATAACTTCTCTCTCTGTAAATTCTACAGATAGAGGCATATAGTCGTACCAAGTTGCAATATATTTTGATAATGAATTTACAACTTGAAAAAGTGTTTCATAAGAGCTATTTAAATAACCAAGTATACCCGTATAAGAAGGCTGGATATAGGAGGCTAGTTTTAATCCGAATGTTTCTTTTCCATATTGTTTGTATACAGAACCTAAAGCGATCAGCCATTGTTCGAAATTGATACTGTTTTCTTTAAGGGTTTCAGTATTAAATGGTGAGGTTAAATTGTGAATTGAACAAAAATCATGTAGCAGTCTGATCATTCCATTGTTTACAGTTTTAGTTTTTAAAAAGTTTTTCATACACATCCTTCTTCATTGATCAGTTAAACAGCTTGTCCAGCACACTGATTCTCAATTTCCTTTCGCCATTGTGAAGGAGACATTCCTGTCCAACTTTTAAATGCTCTATTAAATGAAGCCTGTTCTTTATAGGCAAGTAAGATCGATATGTCTAAAATGCTTAACTCCTCATTTTTTAAATATTGAAGTGCGAGTTCCTTACGTACATCTGTTAATCTTTTGGAATAGTTGATACCGTTTCTTTTTAATTGGTACTGAAGTAGTCTGGTTGGAATTCCAATCCTCTCTGCTACATATTCTATATTAGTTCTGTTCCTATTTATTGAATATATAATATTCTCATTTAACAACTCTGAAAAAGAGTCTGTAGCAGGAATCGTTAAAATAAGGCGATCAGCCTGTTTTTTAAGTATTTCTAATAAAACAGGGTCTTGTTTATTAATTTTTGTTTCACAATTTGCCTTATCAAGATAAATTCTATTTGTTTTTGCATTAAAGAAAAGCGGACATCTGAAAAATTTTTCAAATAATTCAGTATTATTAGGTTTACTTTGGGTGAACTCTATTTTTGAAAAAATAATATTT
>NZ_OOGT01000198.1 GCF_900323515.1 Acinetobacter stercoris
GTATAATAACTTCAAACTTACTCATTGTTAAATAACGCATTTTTATTTTATTGTTTTCAACCATCATTTTTGTTTGAAATGTATCCAAAGATAAAATGTTAGAAGGACGATCAGACAATATTGCTCTTCTTTCCATCAAGGATGATTTTACAAAGCCAAAAAATTTGTCATGCCTCCCTGATTTCGAAGATTTCTGTTGTATTTCTGAAAGTAGTAAATATTCTTTTAGTGCTTTGCCCTGTAACATTAAACTAATGCTTTGTGGCGTAACAATAATATCAATCACATGATTTATCAAATTTTCAGTGAGTGAACTCCCTAGTCGCTCAAATGTTGTATCAGGATGATCAATACCTATTTTTTTATTGATCTGCTGGTGTATCTGTGGTTTTAAACTTTTCCGGACACTCGGATAATCAATATATTCTGATAGCAGTTCTGGTTGATTTCGATCAATTGCTTGCTTGATTTTATAAAGTGTCCAATACGGTGAAACAAACCATAACATCAAATAACAAAGGATAATTACAGTAAATAATATGAGTATTTTTTTCATATAACTTACCCTTCACTTGCTATATTACTACGCTTTTACTGCAATTAGCTGTACAACAGACGCCATACCTGTGTGATATTTTCCTTCTACAACCCGACGTACAATTTTATGTAGTTTTAATATTTTCAAAGCTTGTATATCTTTCTCTAAAGACTCTTTGCTTGTCATATAATCAGCAGATTTACCGCCCCCCGTACCAAATTCAATTTGTTCTGGAGTATACGCTTCAAGAAGAAAAATACCATTTTCTTTCAGTCCCTGAATCACCTTTTGATGCAGAGTTTGCCGAGCCTGTTCTGTTAGGGGACAAAATATAGACACTATCCCATCCCAACTCTCTGGCTGAATTTCAAAATCTTCCAGATTTGCCAAAATCGTAGTAATTTTGACACCCTTCTCTTCTGCTAGCTTTTGAGCTTTTTCCAGACCTATTTTCGAGGCATCTACCGCTGTCACATCATATCCTTGAAGTGCAAGGAAAACAGCATTTCTTCCTTCGCCTTCTGCAAGACTTAGCACTTTTCCCTTAGGAATAACTTCATAGTTTTCAGCTAAAAAATCATTTGGCAATTTGCCATATACATATTCATCTTCGTTATAGCGCTCGTCCCACATTCAGGCCTACTCCAGACTTATATAATGCTTAACATAGCAAACTTTTTAACCTGAAATAAAAAAAGCATGTAACAACATGCTTTTTAAAGTTTTATGATAAAACTTTTTTATATTGTTAAGTCTTTAATTGTCTGTGATGAACCATTATTTTTTACGGAATCAATGCCATAATCACGTGACTGTTCACTAGCATAGAACTGACTTGTACCAATAATCTGATGATTTGCTGCTTTTAAATTAAAATAAGGTTTGCCATTTTTTGCTACTAAACGCTCATATCGTGCATCATCTGCACTATTTTTCTGAACAGACTCAATACCATTTTGAGCTGATGCTTTTGCTTTATAAAGCTCACTGGTTAAAATAATTTCACCATTCCCCGCTTTTAGAACAAACTTATATTGACCGTCTTTTGCTTGACTAACTTCATACCATCCTGACATTGCACACCTCTGTATCGTTATTTCAATTTTTATTGCTTTATAGCGGCTTAAACTAGAAAAATTACGCTATTAAAATGAAATATAGATGACTTTATTCGAGATTGAAAAGATAAATTTGTTATTTATTTTTTACATAAAATTATAGATATTTCGATCTATTTTCTATGATGGCCTATTCATATCATTCGAAAATTCTAATTATTGAAAGCAAGTACGATACTCAATGCAATTGAGAGCAAAAACAAAGCCAATGGCAAAATAAAAAACCACAACCTAGCTTTATTATTTGTTGGAAATGCTGTGCGGGAAGCCACATAACTCACCCAGATAGAGTAAAGATAGAAAACAGCCAAGACGATTACTGTAACAAGATCAGTTGAATTGAAAGCGGATAGATAATCAGAATAAAAAAATGTTTGTACGGCCACAACTAAAATACAAGGTATAGCAACTATAAGCCATTGAAGAGTGTTAACTTGTCGGGTAAAAACAATATCTGCTTTTTCAACACCGCAAAATTCTAAACGAATTCTGTACCGCCATCCGTATACTAGCTATGAGATTACAGCAGCAATAGTTGATATCCCCAATATAAATAGCCAATAATCTCCCCAAGAGCTGACTAAAGATTCTACAAAATGATTTACTCATTCAAATTTAAATATTAATCACATTTAATTTCAATATATTCATAAAATTAAAAGCTCTAGATTCACTAGAGCCTTAATATATTAATCTGTCATTATGCTTTTTTCACAAACTCTGATTTGAGTTTGATTGCACCGATTCCATCTACTTTACAGTCAATATTATGACCATCAGTTGCATCTGGTAATAATCGGATATTCTTCACTTTAGTTCCGACTTTGACCACTAAAGAAGATCCTTTCAATTTCAAATCCTTGATTACAGTAACTGAATCCCCATCTACAAGAACGTTACCATGTGCATCCTTGATGATTTCATTTTCAGAATCAGATGCATCCTCCCCATCTTTCCATTCATGAGAACATTCAGGACAAATCAGTAGATCCCCATCTTCATAAGTATATTCTGATTGGCATTTGGGGCAATTAGGTAATGACATATGCTCACCTCAAAAGCATAAATATACCATTTTTAAATATTTTTCATATGGTTAAAAACAATATATTTTGTAAGGATTAAAATAGGAATTTTCATATAAATAGTGTATTTTCACAATTTCTGGAATACACAATAATTAAACTTTTGCTGGTTTCCGGCAGGAGTTAAATGCACTTCTTTCTTGCTTTGGAGGAGTTTAAAATCATGTAATTCAAATAATTGTTTTAAATCATCAATACTATAACGCCTGATTTCCAGCCCACTACATTTTTTGGGACCATCTTCAGCAAAGGTCGCCACAATTAAAAATCCGTTTTTCTTTACCGATTTTTCAGCTTTCTTTAAATATTGCTCTCTATCATCTGGATCAATCAGAAAATGAAAAACAGCCCGATCATGCCATAAATCAAAGCACTGTTCAGGAAATTCTATTTCAATAATATTTGCTATCTTCCAATTCACCTGCTCTGCCTGACTTTCCAGGCGTTTCTGGCTGATATTTAAAGCATGTTCAGATAAGTCTAGAACCGTCAGATGATGAAATCCTGCATCTATCAACTCATCAACTAATACCGATGCCCCACCGCCGATATCAATAATATGTGCATCTTTATCAAGACCTAATTTTTTTAAAAGCTCAAGTGATACTGTTGCATGGGCTTGATACCAACTTAACTCGTCATTGAGATGGGTTGAATAAATATGTTCCCAGTGTGTTTTTATTTCGACTCCCATGCCCCCAACCTCTTTTAAATTTATATATTTAAATTCAGTATACAGTACAATATTTTTTTATTTTTCTAATAACTGTTTCAATATAATCACATGATTACGCAATTCGTTTTTCGCAGCGGTTAGTAACGTTACTTTTTTATCTTCCATCATGCCTCTAAGTTGTTCTAATTGCTCGTGATGTTCATTCAATTCATTTTGATAACGTCGTTGAAACTCATCCCAGCGATGCTCCATATCTTCATGATACCATTTACGTAATTCATTTGATGGGGTGACATCCTTAGCCCAAAAATCAATTTTTGCATCTTCTTTTTTAAGACCCCTTGGCCAAAGGCGGTCAACTAAAATACGTGTACCATCAGATGGTGATGGTGCTGTATAGATTCTTTTGATTTGAATATTCATTTATATTATTGATCCGGGATCGTAGGATTTACCAATAAACCTAATAACTGTAACGACTCTTGCCATCCTAAATAGCACGCTGAAAGCGGTATTGCGTCAGGAATACCTGATTGTGAGATTGTCACCTCGGTTCCTAACAATACTGGTTTTATTTCAACCTTCATTTCAATCGAACCATTCAAATTCGGATCATCAAATTGGTCACTATAACGAATTAACTGGTTAGGAATCAGTTCTAGATATGTTCCACCAAAGCTATGACTTGAACCTGTTGAAAAATTACTAAATGACATTTTGTATGTTCCCCCAACCTGAGCATCCAAATGATGTACTTTTGCAGTAAATCCATGTGGTGCCATCCACTTCACCAATGCATCAGGATCTAAAAAAGCTTTATATACACGTTCTGCTGGCGCACTAAAAACACGATGTAAAGTTACCGTATTACTCATACTCTTATCCTTGAGTTTTTATCATTGTGATCCAATGCAGTGTAATATTACATGAATCATTGTTTTGTACTTCTTTAGTACGCTAAATAATACAGTTCATCTCATGGCTTAAATAAAAAAAGCATGCTGAATCAACATGCTTTTATCATCTTATTTAATCTTCATCATAGACATAAGTCATACATCCCCAACCATCATACTCACCCTGGTATTGCTGGGCGATTTTAGTAAACCACTCCTCTAAATCGACAATATCCGCGTAATCAGGCTCCATAGTGACATGGATTGATAAAATCCAGAGATTTGGGGCAACTTCTTCATCCAAATACATCGAAATTTTTTGTTCTTCGAGTAATAAAAAAATTGCACATTTTTCTGCATTTTCCTGTTTTTCAAATGCTAGAGAAAATTCAATTTCATGTGGCTCAGTTAAATCATCACCATCTTCATACATTTGCCAAAGTACATTACCGTTATCATTATCTGGAAATTGTTCATAATCACGTGACATGAGCGTGTCCTTTTTATGTTATTGGGATATCAGTTTTATAATTATGTATAAGATAGCCTAGTTATATTTCAATTTGGAGATTTTTTACCACTTAATCATGGTATTTCCTCTAACTTTAAGACCAAATCATCAAAAAGGAATGCTACCTCTTAGCTCTAAGATTTCCCCGGTCAATGGTTGTTTAAAAGCTAAAAAACATGCATGTAAAGCCATTCGATTCAATGGGCTCTGTGCTGGGCTTGGATGATACAATTTGTCTCCTGTAATCGGATGCCCAATATATTGCATATGCACCCGAAGCTGATGAGAACGTCCTGTAATTGGTGTTAAAAGCACGCGACTTATATCATCTACAGGATTATATTCTAGTCTTTGAAACAACGTTTTTGCATGCTTCCCCAACTCAAAATGTACGATTTGACGAGGACGATTTTCCCAATCTGTAATCAAAGGGACATCCACGCTTCCCTCCTCGTCAATTCTCCCTTGAACCAGTGCAATATAGTTTTTCCTGACAGTTCTCGCCTGAAACATTTTACTGACTGCGACTTCTGCATCACGATGTTTTGCAAACATTAAAATACCTGATGTCGCCATATCCAGACGATGAGTAATCCTGGCATCGGGATACTTTTCTATAACCCGCAGGTAAGCACTGTCATGATGTTCGGGTAAACGTCCTGGCACTGATAATAAACCCGCAGGTTTATCAATCACCACCAAGTCCTCATCTTCATAAAGAATGATTAATGGTTCCTGAGGTGGGGCATAGACAAAATTATCGTTGATTGGCATAAGATATGCAGACCTACAAAGCAGGCTGGCAAAATAGCAAGTCAAATTTTGAGTGTCAATTCTTGATTCAAAACCAAGAATAAAAAAATTAAAATCCGTAATCATCCAAGCTTAGAAAATATTCCATTTTCATTCATAAAAGAATCTGCTGAACTGGAGTTAAAGATAGATATCCTTTCACCGACATATAATATTTAATATTGTTTTATAAGGTTTTATTCTTAATGAATTTTTTGGGTGTCAAGGGAAAACATATTGGTTTACTTCAACAATCATAACTTTGTAAGTTATCACCTTATGCCTATAAACTTTTGATCTATAGCGTCCTAAGCCGAATCGAGACCTTTTGGGTGAGTACGCACTAACTTTATAAGTTCTGGCGCAAACTACTCTTTTCGATCCCCATCACACCCTTGAGATAAATATTAGCGAATAAGCTTCGGGATTATTTCCCTAAGATTTACTGATTTTTAATTTTTTCAGGATTTTTTTTCTCTAAAGCAGAATTTTAAAGGATTATTTCCCGCTCAGGTCTCAAAAGTGATTTTTTATTGCAGAAATACTAGCTTTGAAGAGATTTTTATTTAATCAAAATAGAGCCATAGATGAGGTTTGTTAAATAATAATTGAACGTTTAATGGTTTCGCTTGGCGTTTCACCAAATAAATTACGATACTCTGTTGCCAGGCGCCCCAGATGGGTAATTCCCCATTTCACAGCAACATCCGTAACCTTTTGATGATCACGTAGGTCTGTTAACTCATCATGAATTTTCTTTAGACGATAAAACTTGATATATGACAAAGCGGACATATTGAGCTCTTTTTTAAAGGATTTATTTAAAGTCTTACGGTTAATTCCTGATGCATATTCCAGATCTTCTATACTAATATTCCTATCAATATTTTGTTCTATATAAATAATCGCCCGTTTTAAATATTCAGGTATTTTTAGATTTACCTTTTCTAATCGATCAGAATAGTTATGTGGTTGAGAAAGTAAAAGTGCCTTAATCAAGGTATACTGAAAATCATTATGTGAATCTGTAAAAACCTGAATAAATCCATTTTCTGTAGATGAGCTACGTAAATAATCTATAAATGACCACCATGCATTTATTTTTTTATTTTTTGTATCCATATTATGGTGAAAATATAATGGCTCTTGAATTGGTGCACCAATTAAATCCATTAATACATTTTCAACGAAGGTTTTAGGAATGGAGACAAATGACTGAACACAATTTTTTTCCACACCAACTTCAAACTTTTCAAATGGTGAAACTATGGCTGCTTGCTGATGATCTGCACTAAATGAATATTGAGGATTATTAAAAATGNTATTGCCATTTTTAGGACGTGTAATACAATAATTATTTAAATTAAATGCATCTAATGTCTTGAAAATAACATCATTACCATAGCAAAGATCCCCCATGGATACTTTTCCTACATTTAATCCGGCATAGCGAAAATCCAGNCCTCCATGACCGATATCCAGCAATGCATGTGGACCTATAAGTTGATTTAAACAGTCATGTGTTTCTGTTAAGGAAAGAGAAAATCCACTCGAAAGTCGTTCCAGACTCATAACATTCACCATACTTACTTTACTTTGTAGCAGTATTGAAAGTTAAGCAAAAAATATACCATGCAGTATTTTTATATTTTTAAAATCACATTTACCATAAATCAAGATTTGATAGCCTGTATATAATTTTAAATATAAAAAATGACATTAATATTTTGCATACATTCCTTGTATAATTACTAAATAACATTTTTATATATTACATTCAATCAAAGAGTTTTATTATTTTGTTTAATTCTATTTAATACCAATATTGT
>NZ_OOGT01000197.1 GCF_900323515.1 Acinetobacter stercoris
ATATAAAATATCAAAAGATGCATTATTAGATGATATCAAAGAAACTATTTCTCAATTACCTAAGGGAAATACCAGAACACCGATATTTGCAAAATCAATTGTTCGCTTGTTAGAACAATCATGGTTACTGGCTTCAGCTGACCAAAACCCAGTTATTAGAAGCGGTCATATTCTTGTTGCACTGCTCACAGCAGCTGATTTATATCAACTTGCCATCCGTGCTTCGAGCATGTTTGATTTGTTTCCTATTGACACAATGAAACACAAATATCTGGAAATTTGTAAAGATAGTGTTGAAAGTGAAGTTGCTGCCAAAACCACAGAAAATAATGAAATTTCATCTAACATTTCCGATGAATCCAAATCAAACAAAACCCCAGCTCTGGATCAATACACTATTAATCTGACTGAAAAGGCAAAAAAAGGTGGAATAGACCCTGTCATCGGGCGAGAATTTGAAATTCGTTTGATGCTTGATATCCTGATGCGTCGCCGACAAAACAACCCAATTTTAACTGGTGAACCAGGCGTAGGAAAAACAGCTGTAGTTGAGGGACTTGCTCTCAAAATTGCGAACAATCTGGTTCCTGATGCTTTAAAAAATGTTCAGCTACATGTACTGGATATGGGACTTTTACAAGCAGGTGCAAGTGTTAAAGGAGAGTTCGAAAACCGTTTAAAGCAAGTTATTCAAGAGGTGCAGGCTTCTGCTCACCCAATTATCCTGTTTATCGATGAAGCCCATACCTTAATCGGTGCTGGTGGGCAAGCCGGACAAAATGATGCGGCAAACCTTTTAAAACCAGCTTTAGCTCGTGGTGAGTTAAGAACTATCGCAGCAACCACATGGGCAGAATATAAACAATATTTTGAAAAAGATGCAGCGCTTAGTCGTCGTTTCCAAGTTGTAAAAGTTGAAGAACCGACCGAAGAAGTAGCAATCGATATGTTACGTGCCATGATTCCAGTCATGTCAGCACACTTTAAACTGCAAATTGACGATGAAGCTATTGTGACTGCCGTACATTCTTCTCATCGTTATATTAGTGGCCGTCAACTTCCAGACAAAGCGATTAGTGTCTTAGATACTGCTTCGGCTCGCGTTGCTCTCACTCAAAATGCTGAACCTGTGAAGCTTGATCAACTTAAAGCCCAATTACACAACCTAAAACTTGAGTTTAATATCCTTGAAAATGAACATAAACAAAATCCAGTACATCATGAACGCATAGAAAATCTCAAACCTGAAATCCAATCACTAGAGCAAGACATCGAGGCAACAGAACAAAAATGGAAAAAAGAGCTTGAAATTGTATATAAAATCAAAGCACTGGAAACTGAAAACCCTGAGTCTGCAAAAAATGATGAAGTTACTCAACTACGAAATCAATTACAAGAAATCCAAGGCACTACTCCTCTGGTCTTTGAACGTGTAAATGCACAGATCATTAATGAAATCATTTCTGACTGGACAGGGATTCCTGTAGGCAATATGGTGAATGATGAAATCAAACAGATCCTGACCTTAGAAGAAAAACTTGAGCAAAGAGTAATGGGACAAGATTATGCTTTACATCAGCTTGTTCAGGGAATCAAAACGTCAAAAGCTAAACTGGAAGATCCGAATAAACCTCAAGGCGTATTTTTTCTGGTTGGACCAAGTGGTGTTGGTAAAACAGAAACTGCACTTGCACTTGCAAACGAGTTATATGGTGGTGAATCACACTTAATTACCATCAATATGTCTGAATATCAGGAAGCCCATACTGTTTCCTCATTGAAAGGCGCTCCTCCTGGCTATGTAGGCTATGGTCAAGGCGGTGTTTTGACTGAAGCTGTACGCCGTAATCCGTATAGTGTTGTACTGTTAGATGAAATTGAAAAAGCACATAGTGACGTTCAAGAGCTTTTTTATCAGGTTTTTGATAAAGGGATGCTGGAAGATGGTGAAGGTCGTGTGATTGATTTTAAAAATACAACTATTTTACTCACTTCAAATGCTGGTTCTAGTGCCATCATGCAAGCTTGTTTGAATCGCCCTGTTGAAGAGTGGCCTTCTGCTGAAGAGCTCCTAGAACACCTCAAACCAAGTCTATACAAACAGTTTAAACCTGCATTTTTAGGACGTATGCGGATTGTTCCATATTTCCCATTACACGATGACTTACTTGTTCGTATCATTCATCATAAGTTAGGAAAAATTATTGATCGTATTGAAAAACAATATGAAATTAAAGTTGAATATTCAGAAGATTTAACTGAGTTACTTTTGAGCCGCTGTACTGAAGTTGATAGTGGTGCTCGTAATGTAGACAATATTTTAAATTCTTCTGTTTTACCGGCATTGGCGACGGAAATATTGGTTGCCTTGAGCGAACAGCATTTGCCAAAACTTATTATGATTGATGTCAAGGATGATGAAATTATTTATCAGCTTGATCCAAAATCAAAAACAACCAAGAAAAAAACAGTTAAAAAAACCAAACCTGTGACGGCTTAATTCAAATATAGAGTGCTGAATAAATGAGTTTAGAAATAGAAGCATTACTTTCACCGATTTCCGAGAATGAAATCTGTGGAGAAGATTTGTCATTTTCAAATGATTTTCATGAAATAAAAAAAGCACGTACCCAGGATGACCCTTTACTTGAACTTGGGGACTGGGTAGTAGAACCTAAACAAGCAGACTGGAATTTTGTTGCTGACAAAACTACCGAACTATTAAGTCAACAAACCAAAGATATTCGCTTATTAACATGGCTAGTGGAAGCATGGGCAAGTCTTCATGGTTATGAGGGTATTGCCAAGGGTTTAGAGCTGTCACATCGAATGCTGGAAGAATACTGGTTAAAAATTCATCCTGAAATTGAAGATGATGATCTTGATCAACGTCTAGGACTTTTACAGGGTTTAGTTAACCAACTTCCATCCCTGATCAAAAAAGTGCCATTAATTCAAACTCAGCCTTTGTATTCAATTTTTGATTATGAAAATTTTTTGCATCAACAAAATAATTTGCGTAAACATGCTGATGATTCGGAAACAGTTGAACATAATCTTGACCTGGAACAGTTTGAACAGGCTTTGTTCAATACTTCAAAAAGCTTTCAATATCAAAACTATCAAAATTTCAATCTAGTCATTCAGCACTGGGATATGCTTAAACAGGTTTTAGATCAGTTGATGGGACTTGAAGCCCCAAGTTTTGCCAATATAGATTCCCAGTTTGAGCAAATTAATAAAACATTGAGAAAAATATATAAAGCAGATGCTTTTGACCAGTCTCCAGTCATGAGTGAAAACCACCCTACTCCAACTGAAACTACACAAATGATTTCTGCTTCTACCGATCAGGCGGCTCCTATCATGAATACTTCAAGCCACCAGCAGCAATCCTTTCAACCTGCTCCGCAAAGCCATTTACAAAACCGTGAACAGGCAATGAAAGTATTACAAGAAATAGCAGATTATTTTCAGGCCAATGAACCACATAGCCCTGTTAGTTATATGCTGCAAAAAACAATTAAGTGGAGCCAGATGCCATTACATGAATGGCTGGCTCAAGTCATTAAAAATGAAAATCCTCTTGAATCAGTTCAAGAGTTATTAGGCGTACAACAAAATAGCAATGAATCAAGTGATTGGTAATATACATGTTTAAAGCAGAAAAAATACTTTGGGGTGAAGGGCTTTTTTTACGCCCTCAACACTTCCAGATCCAGGATACATACCACGAACAACATTTAAATCATACGATTCGTTCTACGATTCCATTTTCTTATGGTGTACAAAATATTCGTTTCGATGAAAGCCAATTAAACCTTCATTTGCTCGCTCTGGAAAAAGTGGAAATGCTCTGGCAAGATGGGGAATTCTATTCAGCCCCTGCCCAGGACTTATTGCCTGCTCCAATTCAGCTGGATGATCTAAATTTGCGTGGGGAAATGCAAATTTTCCTTGCATTACCAGTTCTACAGCCGAACAAGAAAAATGTTGCTTATGAAGAAAGTTCGGAACCTAGTCGCTATCATTCATATCTAACTGAAACTCATGATCTATTTACAGATGCAACTCCTGCCGAAATCACTCTCTTGCGTCGTCGTGCTGAATTTAAATTACTTGATGTAAACGTAAATCCAAACCACGAGCTGGATGGTTTTCTATATTTGCCTATAGGACGAATCAAACGTTTAAGTTCTGGTAATTTTGAACTTGATCAAAAATTTATTCCGCCAATTCTACATATCGAATCAAGTGAAACATTGATTAATAACTTGAAACGAACACTAAATGTTATCAAGGCAAAAATTAAGACAATTCAGACTAACAATCGTGAAAATGAACAGAAATTAATCGAGTTCAGATCTGGAGATATTGTTTCTTTTTGGCTAGTCAATGCCTTAAATACTGCACATTCAACATTAAATCATATTTTTCAAAATCCTCAGATTCACCCTGAAAGACTATATTGTGAATTACTGCGTTTAACTGGTTCTCTACTTACCTTCTCTACAGCATATGAAGTTGATCAACTTCCTCAGTATAAACATCATCATTTACAAGAAAGTTTTACCCAGTTAGACATTATTTTAAGAGAATTACTCGATACTATTATTTCCAGCCGCTATATCAGTATTGCGCTTAAAGAGATCCGCCCATCTTATTGGGTGGGTAGTCTTGAAACAGATAAAATCAATAGAGAAACCCGACTCTATATTGCTGTATCAAGCAGCATGATGCAAACACACGAATTGATCCAAATTGTGCCACTACGTTTCAAAGTTGGGAATACGGTAGATGTTGAGCAACGTGTTGTCGCTGCCTTACCTGCTATTCCACTGCACCATTTAATGCAAGTCCCAACTGCAATCCCTGTGCGTTCAGGTGTCAACTATTTTGAAATAGAACCACATGATGAACTTTATCAGCGCATGCTCGAATCTGAAACTATCTGTATATATGTCCCTGCAGGTTTTCAGGATATTAGTATTGAATTGATTGCTGTGATGAATGCTTAAGGAGAGTAATAATGAATTTACCAAATGGAGCACCTTCATTATTTGATGATGGTCAAATTGGTTCTGGCGCAAACAACATTAGCCAGCCTAAAGCCTCTCAGGCATCTAATCTGGTGGATTTGCTCTATGATGGCTTTTATATTGTGTTTTTACTCAAAAACCAATACATTCCCAGCAATCCTGAAGAGTTTCGACAAAAAATCATGGACTTGCTTAATCGTTTTGAGCAACAAGCAAAAAAATTACAATTTTCTGCAGAAGATATCCATGATGCTAAATATGCTTATTGTGCTTTATTGGATGAAACTATCGTATCCCAACAAGATGCTAGCTTTTTTAATTTGCAAAACTCATGGATGATTAATCCGTTGCAGTTAAGTTTATTTGGTTCACAACTTGCTGGTTATCGTTTTTATGAGTTTCTGGAAGAGCTTAGACGTAAAGGCAAAGATCGTCTAGCATCTCTGGAAGTATTTCACTATTGTTTATTACTCGGCTTTCAAGGGAAATACCGTTTAGAATCTATTGAAAGCTTGAATCATCTGGTCGCTAGAGTTGGGGATGAAATTGATTATTTAAAAGGTAAAAAAGCCGCCTTTTCACCTTTTGCAATGCTACCGGATCAAATTAAAAATATTATTCATAAAGAATTGCCGTTTGTTTGGATTTTACTGTTCTTATTGATATTTGCAGTTCTTGCCTTTGCAGGATTACGCTTCATGCTGGATAAACAGAATAATACAGCATTATCACAATATCAAAATGTAATCAGTACACCAGCTGAACAGGCAAATATTACAATTTATTTACCTTAAAAGAATGTAATTATGACTCAAGAAAAGCAAAATTCGGTTCGTATATTGCAGCCTAAAACTAAAAAATCACAAACTCATATTTTTAAATATGCTTTACTCGGTTTTATTGGGGGGGTTATTAGTACCTGTTTGGTTATTTTTACTTATGGGTTTTTCAACAATAGCTCTATAGAGTATATAGAAAATACTGAAAGTGAATCTGTAACCACATCTGAGGAGACGAAACCACAAGATCCAGATCACCCAAATCATGATGAGGATAATTATGGTCCCCAAGTCAGTGAGAAAGAATTGAGTGGCCTGTTCAAGCACCAAAAGACTGAGCAAAAACCTCAAGCTGTATCTCAACAATCTTCATCGCCTTTTGCCAATTTCTTCGGGCAGGAAAAGAAAGCTGTAGCACACCAAGAAAAGCCTACAGCCAAGACAGCACCTACAACTCCCGTCGTATTAAAAAAACCAGCAACAGATAAAGCGGTTACATCAACGAAAGCTCAAGAAGAAACCACCAAACCAACACCAGCAGAGAATACTGATAAAAGTAAAGAAGATATTTCTCCTCAGGCATCAGTTCAAATCTCGGTGACCCAGAAGCCAAAAGACGAATAAAATGATCATATTTATCGTCTGTTGTTTTCTTACATTGGTTATCTGTTTGTGTTTACTGATGTCGTATGAATTGCGGGTCAAGACAATGGACATTGTTCGTGCCTTATTGCCCAGCAGTAAACAAAAACTGATTCATGCAAAAAATTTTGCTCAGAAAATGAATACGGCAGCATCTGTTCATCAAACCCAGTCTTATTGGCATTTACAACAATGGTGGATTTTAATTGCTGGGATATTTTTACTTTCGAGTATTTTAGTTTTCGCATTCACACGTCCAATTGACCCTACGAAAGTTGAGGCCGATTATTTAAAGAAAGTTGATCCTCAAATCTATGCTCTATTGAATGGTGAAATACTTGCTCCTCCTCCAGAAGTCGATGAAAAACTGGTAGATGCTGCAATTGTTGAAGCAATTCAGTTAGAAAAACAGTATCAGGCTCAAAATCCTGATTCAACTCGATCGATGATCGGTAATGAAACTGGTTTTGGAGATATGCATGGGCATCTTGATACCTCCATGGTTGATCGTAAATGGGATCGAATGAATCCGCGTTATAAACAGCGTTTACTCATGGTTTTTAAAATTATGAAAGAACGCTATAACTATGAGCTAGTTTTACTCGAAGGTTATAGAAGCCCTGCACGTCAAAATATGTTATCTGGTAATGCCAATACAACGCGAGCCAAAGCTTATCAAAGTTACCATCAGTTTGGTTTAGCAGCTGATGTCGCATTTAAGCGTGATGGTAAAGTTGTTATTTCCGAGCGCGATCCTTGGGCATGGCGAGGATATCAGTTGTATGGTGAAGTTGCTGAATCAGTAGGTTTAACATGGGGTGGCCGATGGAAATCGATTCAGGATTATGGTCATACCGAATATCGTATGCCTGGGTTGAAAAAGACTGCCGAAATGGCAGAAAAACTCACTTCTGAAGGGCAATTGAGTGCAACTAATATAAACTGAGTTTTATAGTATATGAGCCTGTAAATTATATTGTTATTAATACTAGCTGTAAC
>NZ_OOGT01000243.1 GCF_900323515.1 Acinetobacter stercoris
ATCTTATAGAATTAACGCTCTGGTAATTTGATTCCCAAAAGAAATAATTACTAAACGGACCTATCCAAATTTGTAAGTAAGACATATATCGATAGTTTGGATTCTTTACTTCATTAAAATTAAATTTAAATTTCTCTGATTCAAAATCATTTATATCCTTATAATATTCAACCTCATCATTTGGAATAAAGTAGTATAAATTAACTGTTTTATTCGCTGGTATCGTTATTGATTTAGCTTCTGGTTGTATAGATATTTTTGTTTTGATCAAATTTAAGAATTTAGGCAATAAGCTTATACGTGTTCCAACGTATCCTTCCTCATTATCTGCATCTCCAGCCACAATAAAACTAAACCAGCAATCAAACAAAGTCTTATTTTTTGTAATTATTGTTTTCGGTTCTTCTNNTAATTGATANGGNCTGGTTATATTAATATCATAATTTCCTATNTTTTTANAACTAACNACAATCTCNAGCCCATGTTCTTTTTCTAGATATGATATAGAGTTATCTATGCTTAATGTACTGATTTTTTTTACCAGAGTCTTGTTTGTTGTTTTATTCTCATATAGTGCATCTATACCTGCACTTATTTTATTCCTTAATACATACTCTTTTTTTACTTTATCTGAATACCAGTCTTCGATTTTATATTCTCCATTATCAAATTTTGTAGGATACTCCTTTTCAATCCATTCTTTCTTATAATTATATTCTCCAAAACTAAAACCATCTCTGGTTCTTCTAACCATGAAATACTCATCATTATTTTTATTTCTAAAAATACTATTCATTATTTTTAATTTATCTAAATCATCTTGATTTAATTTAAATTCATATATACCAAAATTATCTTTAGTATCATTTACACTTTCCATTCCATATAGATCAGCATAAACAACTGTATTATCTTCACTTATAAAAATTGTCTTATCTAAATTTGGATATCGAAGTGCTTCTTTCCATGACCATGTATATTTATATTTAATACGTTTTGATAAATCTGTAGCATGTGACATTGTTATTCCCCAAATAGTCATTAATATTATAAAAATTAGTCTTAGCATTTTATTTCTATCTCTATTCCTGTCTTTTCTTCGAACCTTTTTCTAAACACTTCCAAGTAGTAAGCAGGTATGAGTGGTAACGTATATACCCCTCTACCACACATGAGATTATCCCCTCCGTTTCTTTTCCAGTCATCTTTAGGCTCGGCTTTTTTTACATCGACCAATTGTGTATTTGGGTCGATATACATCTTGTGTACAGCTCCGCCATTTTCAAAATATTCATCGGGAAATCCATACAAATGTCCTGTTTCATGGGTAAATGTTACCGTTGCATCGTATTCTCTGTTTTCTTCAACTATTATTGGTTTAACTCCCCCTAGCTTTTCTATTTTTACTTTCATTCTTTCCACTTTTGAATAATTAGCAGCATTTGCTCGTTCTGAATCTTCAAATAGTCGTATAACCAATGGTGATGTAGAGTTAGTTAATGAATACGTAACTTTAAAAATGATAGGGATTTTACAGCTACAGCCTCCGTCTTTTTTACAGCGCGTCGCAGCAAGGTAGTAACCATTTTGATTCAGGATTTGATTAACTTTGGTTTCTTTATCTTTTAAAAAGTCGTTATCATCTGTCGTGATTGGTTGCATGACAAAATTAAATTGTTTTTCTAGTGTCCCCATCATTTTATTGTGATCGTATTTAACCTCATTCCCTGTCTTATCAAAAACTTTATAAGGTGCAAATTGTACTTTTTTCTCTAAGTAAAATACGTTCATCGCTGGATCAAACTTTAGATCAACATATGAATCATTCCAACTGTAATTATAGAAGTATAAGATTTCATCATTTCCCTTAACATTTCTTCTCATTTTACTTTTACCACTGGCTGTACTTCCTTGCGAGTCGACCCAATCTTCATTGCCATTTTTATCAGTTTGATAGTAGTCTCCCATTAGATTTGGTAGTTTTTCCCTGATCATTTCAAATGCTTTAGCTTGTGTACATAAATGACCTTTTATCTTACTGATATCGACTTGCGGTATAGTAAACTGCAACGGTATTTTCTTTATAGGCGGTACGTTGGAGTTACTCTGTGTATTTGGCGTAGTTGCATTTGTATTACTCGTACTGTTTTGATTGATACTTGTCGATTGATTATTGTTAGCCCCTGTCGTGCTTCCTTGGTTTGTATTTTTCTGGATTTTATAAGTACCCATTATTATCCCCGAAATTTTATTAAAACAATTAGTTAACTTATTTAGCTAAACTATCCATTGGACATTCGTCATTAAGCTCAGAAAAAGGCAATATTGGTAAATTTAAAGAGTATTTCACCCCTGCATACGTTTGTATTTGCCCTGCTTTTATTTCATGTTTTCGGCTTGTTTCACTCAATATCCCCTGACCGAGCGTGATCCGCCCATCTTCACTTTCCAGTATTATTTTTTTCGCTTTAATATGGACTGTATCGCCAGTTGAAATAATCTCAACTTTCTCCTTGGCATAGAGTTTCATTGCACCATTTTGTGCCTGTATGTCTACAACACCCTTTCCTGCATATGCACTCAACCCGTTTGATGCCGCAAATAAACTAACCTTTGCTTGTGCTTGCATCACGATATTTTTTTGAGCACTTACGTTATAAGTTGTTCCTGTGCTAAGTCCTATATCTTGCGTTGCCCTAACAATAAAGTCTTCTTCCGTTGCCATCGCAATACCGCTTGGGGAGGCAAACAACATCAAAGCTTGTCTAAACAGTGTTCCGTTTTCTTTATTATTAACACTATTATTCTCTGTTAACTGTTCACCCATATTTTGCATAAAGCCTTGCACTGAACCCAATAATCCAGATAGACCACCAGCCCCACCACTCAAGGCATTTGTTAGATTTGACAGGTTAAAGTCATTAATATCTATATCAGACAACACATTTTTAGCATTCTGTAATGCAGAGAATGGATCATTTTTAAAATTATTTTTTAACTCAACCAGTTTATTTTTGACTAGATCAGTTCCAAAGTCCTCAACATTTTCAATAAAGTCTTTAACATTACCTAAAGCATTTAATGGATTTTCAAAAGCTTGATTAAAATCATTTACGATATCGGTGATTGAACCTCCACCAAGTTGAGTGATATCTGTTAAAAATCCTCCACAGTTTTTTAGTGCATTAATCGGGTCATTTGCCATTCCCTCTTTAAATATCTCTAATGTGGCATTTAAAGCTTGGCTTGTACTTTTGATCTGTAGGGACTCGATAAGCTTAGGTAAACGACCTACTACATTTAAAGCATCCGTTTTTTGTCTTATAGCCAAATCGCTGAGCGACTTCATACTACTCTTTGCTTGATCTAACAGTTTTTGTGCTTCTGCTGCATCTAAATGATTAGCCGATGCATTACTTTGTCCATATGTAGTGATCAGCATCCCTTTTCCAGCACGTAAAGCACCATAGGCATCTGTACGTAGTTCGTAACCTTCACCACGACCACTAAAGGACTCATCTGCGCGTGGATGGCTTAATTTACCCAGATTTAACTGTGTAACAGCATATGTACTCTGTAATTGAGCACTGATATTACCCGTACTATCTTCAAATCTAAGCTGATTATAGCCTGATGCCCCAATTTCATTGGTCCTTATCCCACTGATATATCGGGTATCGGGCAATTTACCCAAAGTATCAAACTTGGTCGGATGTCTATCACCTTCATGTAGTCGTCCTAATACAAACGGGCGGTCTATATCGCCATTCATAAAAAATACAACGGCGATTTCGTTCACACGCGGTAAGAATCTAGCTCCAAACCCTTCACCAGCCCAACTTGTGAGTACAGGTAACCATGCAGAATCAGTATCATTAATATTGCTACCTGCTCCACCATCATGAGTATTGTCTTGCTGCCTTGAAAATAAAAACTGTCCTTTTATCCTGCCCCACTCATCCACATGTACTGTTTCCCCTTGCACACCAACAACACGTATATGCATCGGATAAGCCGTAGGTTTATGCTTTATAAGATCGTATTCAGGTACGACTGGTATATTTTTTCTTATGAGTTTTAACTTTGTTATTTGTCTTTCTTCTTTATGACTAATATTTAATTGCCATTGATTATCTTCTAACAAGTTGTCTATCTGATCAGAAATATCTTTGGGGAAGTTATTTTGAAAATAGGACGACCTCTCAAGGATTAAAAATTCTTTATCGCTACCTGTATGTGTATCGATCTCAGGATGTTCATTAAACTCAAACCAGTATCCTGGTGCAACATCACGTACCGATGATATCGCAGTACAATGTTTAGACTGCATATCATAATATTTTTTTAGGTTCGAATTTAGCCGATCGACTTGTCTGAGGGTCGCTTTTGTAGTCCCATCCTCTCCATTTAAGTCACTAATCCATGCAGGTGACATTAACCATGACTGCTCTACATTAAACGCAGAATTATCGATTTGTGAACTATGTTTATGACTTGATAAAACACTCCCTGCTCCATCTTCTTGTTCCAGTATTCCTGCATGCCATCGTTGAATATGCACGGAAGTTGGCTGCAATCTCCGAACTGATCTAAAGGATGTAATCGAGTCAAATTTTTCTGTTGCGTCGCTCCGATGGTAGCTTAACATCCCTCTTGGCAATCTATTAAATTGGCTATTATCATCAATCAATTTGAACTTTTGAGGCTGAATCGGAGTATCGGGGCTATCCACAATCAATTGATCTTCATCAATAAACCAATTTACGCCTTCTGAACGTAAAAGCCGAGTTACAAATGTGCTTTCCTGTTCATTTATGCTGATAACATTAGGGCGAATGTCATAGTCATTATTTAAAAGGCTGGTATCTAAACTGAGACTAGACGCGAACAGTGGTGAGTTTTTCTTCCAGTCTTTAAATAGTATTTCGATAACGTCTATGACTGACTTATTTTCAAATACCCTAGAATTTCTTTTCAAATCTAACAGGGAAAATGCATCTTTTAACACCAACTTATAAATTGATAATGCTCCATCAGACTGCCCTTGCTCTGCTCCAACTATGATTCCAGTTGTTCTGACATATTGACCACGATCAGTTTGCACATCTATAGCTGCCTGACAGCCTATGAATGACTTCAGTTGCAAATGGGCATTCGTAGATAAACAAATTAATTGTGCATCTAAACCACCATTAATTTTTTGTTCAATGCTACATGCATGTAAAAAGACTTGAGAACCTAAAATAGAATCTGAAATACTTAAATGTAATACACGATTGCGTGATGTAATCCCCAAACTTTTTAAAAAATCAAAATTTACCTGCATAATTAACTAGTTACTTTTAAAT
>NZ_OOGT01000192.1 GCF_900323515.1 Acinetobacter stercoris
TAATTAAAAAATGATTTTTCACATGAACTGAAAAGCAACAAAGAAGAATGATTATTTTCGGGGTAATTTTTGATAATGAAATCATTTCATAAAACTTCAAGTTTATTAGACAAGCCATTAAATCCTAATGGTCGCTTTTGTCGACATTCTTTTGCGGCATGGTCATTCTTGAATACAATCATATGTATATTTTCAGTTTTACTCATTTTAAGTATTTTCAACCAATTTCATGCAACCAGCTATGCAAAGAGTATGACCTTTTTAGGATATCTCTTGACCCTTGGGGTATTGGTCTGCTTTTTTTATTATTCATTTATTATCAGTATTAGACGTTTGCATGATCAAAATCTATCAGGCTGGTGGTCTCTACTTTTGATTGTTCCTATTTTGAATTTTTTGTTTTTCCTCTATCTCTTATATAATAAAGGCGATGACGGGATGAATAAATATGGCTTTTCAAGAATCATCTTCGGTTGGGAAAAAATACTTGGAAATGCTTATATGATCATTGCGCCATTTACCATTCTTGGCTTCTGCTTATTTTTATGGGTACAACGAGCTTATATCATCAATTAAAACAATTATTTTTCTAAGCTTGTTAAACATTGCATAATCTATTTTAAGATGCTGGATTTATCATAATTTAAATTTGGCTTAGAATAGATTCGCTCAAATTTTAAAAGCCATTTTTATGGATAAGCATCAAGAAAATCCTATACCAAGCAAAGAACAAATCATACTTTATCCAAAGTTTAAAAACCTAAATATGAATCAAATTATATTGATCAACACATTTGAGCAATGTTTAGATATTCAGTCAGAAATTTTGCAAATCCCGGTTTTAGGTTTTGATAGTGAGTCAAAACCTACTTTCAAAAAAGGTGAAACAAATACGGGACCACATTTGATCCAGCTGGCATCGCATCACAACGCATATTTGTTTAAAGTTAATCCTGAAACCTTGAGCTTTCTGGCAACAATTTTATCAAGTAGGCAACAACTCAAAGTCGGTTTCGGGCTAAAAAATGATTTGCACCTATTTCGAAAATTAAATATTGAGTTAAATCATTATATTGATCTTGCGAAACGTTTTAAAAGTTTTGGTATTGAAAATGCATTAGGTGTTAAAAATGCAATGGCTTTACTATTTCATGTGAACTTTCCTAAAAGTAAACGTATGAGTACCTCAAACTGGAGTAAACAGGTTTTATCACCTGAACAAATGGATTATGCTGCCGCTGATGCATATGCAGCATTATTGATCTATGAGGAGTTACTCAGATTAGGGAAATTAAATCCTGAATAAGAGTCTGTTGATATTTCAATATGTAATTATCAAATTAAATATTTTTGCAGAAAATCTTACTTAAAAATGATAAACACCAGAAGAAATTGTCCGAAAGTCTTACGAATGCTTAGAAAACTCATAATACTTTGCTAATATGCACTGAATAAATTTACTTTAAAAATCTGGCAAGGAGCGAAAGCATGCTCATCATCCCTGCAATCGATCTCAAAGACGGAAAATGTGTCCGTTTAAAACAAGGTCGTATGGAAGACGATACCGTATTTTCTGAAGATCCTGTTGCAACAGCACAGCATTGGGTAAATGAGGGTGCGCGACGTTTGCACCTTGTTGATTTAAATGGTGCCTTTGCTGGAACACCGATCCATAAACCTATTGTTGAAGCTATTGCCAAAGCTCAGCCCGAACTTCCGATTCAAATTGGTGGTGGAATCCGTTCTCTGGAAACAATTGAACATTATCTAGATGCGGGTGTTTCTTTCGTCATTATTGGAACCAAAGCTGTTAAAGAGCCTGAATTTGTTGAACAGGCTTGTAAACAATTTGCGGGACATATCATTGTCGGAATTGATGCCATGAATGGCATGGTAGCCACAGATGGCTGGGCAAATGTAACCGATGTGAAAGCAACTGAATTGGCTAAACGTTTTGCTGATGCAGGTGTTTCTAGTATTGTTTATACAGACATTGCCCGTGATGGCATGATGCAAGGTGTTAACGTTGAACAAACGGTAAATCTGGCACAGTATTCCGGACTGCCTGTTATTGCTTCAGGTGGTGTTACCAATCTTGATGATGTACGTAATCTAAAAGGTCAGCCTGGTATTTTAGGTGCGATTACAGGTCGGGCAATTTATGAAGGGACTTTAAATCTTCGTGAAGCTCAGCTTTTACTGGATGAACAATCACTCTAGTTCAATATTATCTGGAAAAAGAGGTCGAACAGACCTCTTTTTTTATTTACAGATTAAATTGTCTTTTCAAAATGTTCCATATGAATTTTATCCGCCAGAAAAGGCTCTATGGCTTTAAACCAGTTTTTAAATTCATCCGTTTTTATAAAAATGTCTGTATGGAATTCTATATTATCCCATTGGATCACAAGGGCGTAATGCCCGGGATGTTCTATCCCTCTTAATAGTCGAAACTTTTGACAACCTTGAGCATTACGAAAGACATCAGAAACCTCATAAAATTTCTTTTCAAATGCTTGTTCTTGTCCAGCCTTTATTTTTATTAGCGCTTGTTCAATAACCATTTTTAAATACCTCTAAATGAGATTTAGAATTATTTTACCATTCTGATATGACAACAATTGTATTCATTCAATATTTATCTTAGATATCCAGATGTCATGACATGAGTTAAACGCAGCAAGTTTCTTTCTGGTTCCCAGCACATCAGCAATAAATATCGAACTGTGAATTCTGGTTTACTCAGTTTTATATTGTTCATTTCATCTGTATTAACGACCAGATTATGCGTACATTGAAAAGGGCTCATTTTAGTAACTTTCCAATAGTCATTGTCTGTGCCATAAACAATATATGAGTAAAGTTGATGAGAATAATTTTTGGTCTTTTTAAAATATGTCCCATAACATGATTCATGTGAATTCAGACAATATCTACGTAACCTTGGTAAAAATTGTTTTTTTATCTCGGGATATTGGAGTATAAATAATCCAATGTCCTGATCAGCAATAAACGCTGATTTCGAACTAGGAAGATGGCTATATCTGGTTTTACTTTTCAGCCATTGATTTATCTTTTTATGATCTTTTTCGCTGGTCTGATAAAAATTGACATAATATTCATTATCTTCAAAATGACCATTTCGCCGTAATATCGTTTTATATTTATATCTAATCAATGGCTCAAGTTGATCAGCTATTGATAAAGATCGTAGAGTGCTACGATCCTGTTGATAAGAAAATTCAAAGTTGTTGTAAGTACTTCTGATTTCTAAAAACAAGTTAGAGATATAAACAAAAAAGCGGTTGAAATAATGAGTGAGATCAATTGAATCATATCTATTTTTTTTAATCGTCATTTAATAATAAATTAAAAAAAGGATATGATATCCGTCAATCACTTTAACTCTTATTTTTCTTTCCCTTAATGACATCTCCCTCAGTTCTTGCACAAAGGCAAAGTAAAGCTCCTCAAATTGCATTGATTTTAATCACCATCATTTGGGGTGGTTCATTTCTCACTGTCCAATACGCTTTAAATTTTAGTACACCTATGTTTTTTGTTGGCTGCCGATTTGCTGCAGCAGCATTTGCATTATTTATATTTGCATTTAAAGACATGAAAGCAGTGACCTCAAAGGAACTTGTTGCTGGAGGACTCATCGGTATTGTGATTGCCATAGGCTATGGGACACAAACCGTTGGCTTACAAATGATTAGCAGCAGTGAATCTGCTTTTCTAACCGCACTATATGTACCACTTGTTCCAATTTTACTCTGGATTATTTTTCAGAAAACACCACAAATCATGACATGGATCGGTGTGGGATTGGCTTTTATTGGTTTGACACTTTTAACGGGTAATGGATTACACCAGATTTCATTTAATTTTGGTCAGATTTTAACGTTATTGGGAGCGATTGCGATTGCTCTGGAAATTATCCTGATTGGTTTTTTTGCTGGAAAAGTAAATGCCAAGCGTGTCACGGTAATCCAGTTAGCCTCGGCATCATTTTTGGCTTTTGCTTCGATGCCTGTTGTTGGGGAGCATCATATTCCTGCATTCTCATGGGTTTTATTGCTTATCATTGCTGGACTAGGTATCGCCAGTGCCTTAATCCAGTCTGTCATGAATTGGGCTCAAAAATTTGTTCCACCCTCTCAGGCCGCGATTATTTATGCAGGAGAACCCGTCTGGGCAGGTCTGGTTGGGCGCGTTGCTGGTGAACGTTTACCAGCAATCGCTTTATTGGGAGCTGCACTGGTTGTCTTAAGTGTCATTGCCAGTGAGTTAAAACCTAAATTTTTAAATAAGAAAAAAGAAAAGGTCTAATCCAATACGGGGAATTACTTTTTCTTGAGAAACATACATGGTTGATAATATTCAACTTGTGGCATCGGGTCATAAAAATGATGCAGTAAAGCTTTCCATTCCTGATATGCTTCGGATTTCCGAAAGCCCTCTGTGTGATCTTCTAGCTTATCCCAAAATATCAATAGAATATAACGCTGATCATCTTCGATATGTTTAATGAGCTGGACAGCATTTAATCCTTGCATAGGATAGATGAGTTCTTTTGCCTGTTTAAATGCTGCCTCAAAAGCCTGACTTTGATCAGGCTTAATCTTTAAATGTACATGCTCAATGATCATCGGTTATCTATAGATACATAGGTTTATTGTCATTTAAGGCGATAAGCCCTTTAATGGCACGGTACACGATCCAGACCCAGGATAAGCCGATAACAGTAAAACAAAACGTCGTCGCACCAATAGCTACCCCAGCAAAGGCAATGCTATTTTCACCTGTAAAAAATAAAAAGATAAATGGAGTAAAAGCAATAATGTTCCAAATCAGATACCACCAAAAGGTGCGTATTTGCCAAGTAAAATGACTTTCATAAATTGTGCCACGCACATCATTTATTTTTACATAGTTGATAATTAAAGCAATAATTGCCAAAATCCCAGCAGAAAAAATTGCGATGATATATAGAATATAAAGTGCAAAGGTTAAAGTTTTGTTGGATTGATCGGGTACATAATTCATTTTTTATTCCTATTCAGATCATTTCAACTTTAGAACTTAAGTACGTTCAAAGGTGAAATTAGCCATAAAATCAATAAAATATTAAAGAATATTGTACAAAAATAAATTTTCCGAAAGGGTTGTTTTTGTGTTTTATGTCGTAATTTTTGCTGGGCTAGCCATGCAGCTGGCCATCCACCAAGAAAAGATAAAATATGCAATGTCTGTTCAGGAATCCGTCTTTTGTTGAGTTCCGCCGCTTCTTTGTCTTGAGCATAAAACCAATAGGTCATTATATTCATCAGTATAATAAAGATTAAGGCTAAACTTTTAAAATACCCTGTAGCAGTGAGTATCCCAAGTACAAGAATATAAATGGTTATGAGGACTTGCATAGGCTGCAATTTTTGATCAGTTGAATGAGCTTTAGAATTATGCATTGCAGCATGCTTTAGCGTTTGTGATGCTTTTAAGTAGTGAACGTTCTTTGCACGATAGCGACCTTGACCATCCACTGAAACCTGATATTCAAGCGCACAACCAATGATTGGGCGTGGTCCCTGGCGAGCAAAGTCTTTGATATGGATAAATACCCGATCCTTTTGACTATCATTGGGTTGAATAAAGCCATAACCTTTCTCATCAAACCATTCAACCAAACGCCCCTGATCACGCATTTATTTCCCCTCAAGCTTTAACAAATTTTAATCTTTCAACAAGCATATTACGCATTTCTAAAGGATTTTTTTGTAAAATATCCTCTCCGGTACGCCCCAACTCTTTATTTTTAATTGCAATCCCCAAACGTAATAACCAAAAGCGACAGGCAGTGATTGCCAAATAAATATCCATACATGCCAACTCATCCGATGTTAGAGGACGAATACTTTGATAAGCTTGCAGATAAGCGCTGGCCTTTTCCTGATTTAATATTACAGCGGGATAATCCGTACAAAAGTCATTTGTAGTAATCGCTATATCAAATAAAAACTCATCTTTATTCAGTTCATAGAAATCCAGTATTCCCTGTAACTGATTGCCATCAAATAATGTGTTATCCCTAAATAGATCTGAATGAATAAACCCCTGTGGGCGGTCAGGATATTGTTCTTTTTTATGCTTAAAAAGCTCCAGAACATGCCCTAATAGCGTTGCATCCTCATATTCCATTTTAGTCTGTAAGTCTAATGCAACCTGTCTCCAATAATGATGATTACGGTTGTAGTGACGTTCCAGAGGAAAATCCTGTAAAGCCAGATGTAGCTTTGCCTGTGCTTTTGCAATTTCTCGGACTTGTTCAATATTCGTCTGATCAGGGTGTTTACCTAAAACACGTGGTGCAATCTGAGCAGGCTTATGGGCAATAAAATGGATGGCTTGTCCATGGTGTTTGAGAGGTGTTGCAACCGGAACACCATGTAATGCCAAATGGTCAAGTACAGGTATCAGCTCTCCAGCCTGTTCAGCATTCATTTCTTCAAAAACGGTGAGTACATATTCCCGATCTTCACAGACTAAAAAATAGTTGGTATTTTGCACCCCTCCTTGAATTGGAATAAGTTCAAGAACCTTTAAATTATATGGTGCTGCAAAATCCTGAACTTCATTTAAACTCAATGAGGTATAAACCGACATAGAAAACCTGTGAAAAATACTGCATAAGTTTGATAGAATACCCTCGAAAGCTATTCAGGTGTAGCACCAAGGTCGTTTAGTTTCATAATCGGCTGTTATTTTTGGAAAAAATTATGCTCGCAAAACGAATTATTCCTTGTTTAGACGTTGATAATGGTCGAGTTGTCAAAGGTGTGCAGTTTCTGGATATCCGTGATGCAGGCGACCCAGTGGAAGTTGCCCGCCGTTATAATGAACAGGGGGCTGATGAAATCACCTTTCTGGATATCACCGCAACGTCAAATGGGCGTGATACCACTTATCGGACAGTAGAACGAATGGCTGAAACCGTATTTGTTCCTTTGACTGTTGGTGGTGGTGTACGTAAGGTAGAAGATATTCGTTTACTTTTAAATGCTGGTGCAGACAAAGTCAGTATTAACTCAGCAGCAGTTTTTAACCCGGAGTTTGTACAGGAGGCATCACAACGATTTGGTGCTCAATGTATCGTGGTTGCCATTGATGCTAAAAAAACTGGTGAAAATAAATGGGAAATTTTCACGCATGGTGGTCGTAAACCAACAGGAATTGATGCACTTGAGTGGGCTGTAAAAATGGCAGAATACGGCGCTGGTGAGTTACTTGTAACCAGCATGGATGCTGATGGCACAAAGGCAGGCTATGACTTAGAGCTGATGCGCAATATCAATGACCGTGTGACGATTCCTACGATTGCATCTGGTGGTGTGGGTAATTTACAGCATCTGGCTGATGGAATTATCAAAGGTGGTGCAGATGCTGTGCTTGCTGCTAGTATTTTCCACTTTGGTCAATACACCATTCCTGAAGCGAAGAAATATCTTGCTGAACAAGGAATTGAGATGCGTCTTTAATTAGAGCATATTTAGCTATTGTTGCTTTAAAGCTTTAGAACAACTAATTTATTTTTTAAAATGTGCTAAATATTTAAC
>NZ_OOGT01000189.1 GCF_900323515.1 Acinetobacter stercoris
GGTTTTGACCACTGAAATAAAGTTTTCAATGTCCATGGTATCCATCACCTGACCACCAAAGCGTTCAGACACGATACCTGTACGGATACCTTTACGTGAAGAATACATGGCTGCAGTTGCGCCCGCAGGTCCACCACCAATCACTAAAACATCAAATGCATCTTTGGCATTTAATTTAGCCGCTTCTTTTGTTGCAGCATTGCTATCCAGTTTGGCAACGATTTCTTCCAGAGTCATACGACCTTGACCAATATGTTCACCGTTTTGGAACAACATCGGTACAGCCATGATTTTACGTTCTTCCACTTCCTCCTGAAAGAAAGCACCATCAATCATGGTTGCAGTTGTACCAGGATTGTTGATCGCGATCAGGTTTAATGCCTGAACTACGTCTGGACAGTTATGACAGCTTAAAGAAACAAATACATCAAAGTCAGCAGTCAGTTGTAGATCTTTAATCTGGGCCAGAATTTCATCAGAAACTTTAGGTGCATAGCCAGAAACCTGAAGCAATGCCAAAATCAGTGATGTAAATTCGTGCCCCATTGGCAAGCCTGCAAAGAATACGCGAGGTTGTTCACCTGCTTTAGCAATACCAAAGCTAGGCACACGTTTATTTTGACCATCGAAACGGGCAGTGACTTGAGGAGATAATTCAGCAATTTCAGACACCAGTTCCTTGATTTTTGCTGATTTGTCAGAGTCATCAAGAGCAGCGACAAGTTCAATAGGGCTTTCTAAACGTTCGAGATAAGCTTTTAATTGAGCTTTAATATTTTGATCTAACATGCTAACACTCTCCAAAGGAGTTAAATTCTGTTCTTGAGATAGATATTACGTCAAATGCATAAATAGGTAAAACAGTTTATTTTTATACTTATGATCGATTTTTTGATTGGGTGTTGATTTTAACCAGGCTTTTTTTATTGTTATTTGCAATAAAGAGTTTGTCATGATGTATGACAATATTCAAATGAATAAGAAATTAAAATTGAGGAAACGATAATATTTTGTAAATTAACTATATTTTTCATTTTTAATTTGTTTTAACATCAGGTGACATATAGTGATTGGGAGGAAAAATGATGTTAAAAAAAGGAATTTATCAACATTATAAAGGAAATTTATATCAGGTTTTTCATGTTGTTACTCATAGTGAAACCAGAGAAAAATTAGTTGTTTATCAATGTTTATATGGTGATTATTCTATATGGGTCAGACCATTGGAGATGTTTTTAGAACATGTAGATATAGATGGAAAGAGTTTACCGCGATTTAAACTGCTACAAGTAACGGAATAATTTATATTTTAACTATTTTGACGCATAATAAAAATACAATAAAGAGCGCTGATAGAGGACTAAAGGAAGCCATAAAATGAGCCTAAATGAAGAGTTTCTACAACGTGTAAATCAGCTATATCAAATTTTCATTAAACATGATGCCACGATGCCAGACCGGATTCATCGCTACAGAAATATAGAACCTGAGTCAGCACAATATTTGGCGATGCTCATCCGTATACAACAGTCCAGAAAGATATTGGAAATAGGAACCTCTACGGGTTATTCAACATTATGGTTAGCGGATGCAGCTCAGGTAACACAGGGGCAGGTGACTACGCTTGAGATAGATGAAAAGAGGACTCATCAGGCTAAACAATATGCAAAGGAATTGTCAGTCGATAATGTAATTGATTTTTGGGTTGGTGATGCCCAGAAATTCATTGAAACATCGAGTGAAATATATGATTTTATTCTGCTAGATGCGGAACGCGAAGCTTATGTCAATTATTGGAAATATTTACCGAATATGATTCAGCCACAGGGTGGGGTACTTATTGTTGATAATGTCATTTCGCATGCAGCAGAAGTAAAAGACTTCATTTGTGAAGTAAAAAAAGACAATCGCTTTATGACGACGACATTATCATTAGGTGCAGGATTGTTTATGGTCGTTTTTAAATCATAAGCTTAAAAATCAGGGGAAATTCCCCTGATTTATTGAATCGAAATACGAGTAAAATGTAAGTCATATTCTAGGTATTTATGCACGAAAGCCGTTTTATCACTACATCGAAGCAGGTTGTCATAGATAAACTCGGGGACAGGGTGGTAAAGTTCACCTGAACCATTATTATAAAAAATTTTTAAATACCGTGAAGAAGCATCGTATTTCCAAGAAGTCACGGCAAGCATTGTTCCCATAGGCAACCCCTTCTAGAAGGTGACGTTATTTTATAAGCGATCCATTCGCTTCCTCTGAAATTAATCCAGTTTTGGGGTGCCTTGTATTGGAGATTTGTAAAATGCTTCCTATTAATTTTCAAATAAATATCTCGATTTCGGAAATTCATATCACCAGACAACTCTTTACATTGCAGTATGATCGACGACCCTGATTTCATTTTGAATGAAAATGCATATATGCTGATAAAAGAAATCTGCATCCATATTTGGCATATTGAGATTATATAAATTTTCTAAACCGCAAGATGCGGCGATGAGTCGCCAAGCGATATCATCGATCTGTTTTATATCAAACTCAAACTTGTTTGCTGATAGCCCATGACTTAAAACCTGTTTTACAGATTTATGCCAAAGCTGTATTGCTTGCTGGTAGGCGCATTTGAAAATCGGATCACTATCAATAAGTTGTTCAGCATCATTCCAGAGTTTGAGATTTGTAAGTTCTTCAGCACTTTGTTCAAATCCTAAAATATTAGTTAATGAAATTAAGGCATCAGTTGTTATCGGATTTTCGGTTTCTAGATTCAGTCTGACTAAAGCAAGAAAGACTTCAACTTTCAATTCGGATACAGATCCAAAATGATGATGTACTTGTCCTACAGAGATACCTGATGTTGAGGCTAAGTGCCGTACAGTCAATGCATCTAACCCTTCTTTTAAAACTATTTGTTTTGCCGAATCAATGATTTGAGATTTTCTTTCTTGCTTGTTTAAGTACGTCATACCAATTAAACCAAATAAGTTGAACATATGTTCATTGATGTGTAATATATTCTGAACATTTGTTCAAATTAATAAAACCAGGTTATTCTATGTTACGCCAGTGGTACATATTAGCAATAGTTGTACTGATTTATCTTCCCGTATCTATTGATGCGACAGTATTACATGTGGCTGTGCCAACATTAACGCAAGCACTCACACTCGATAATAATCAAATGTTGTGGGTTATTGATATCTATTCTCTCATGATGGCAGGTTTGCTTTTACCAATGGGGGCATTGGGTGAACGATTGGGCTATAAACGGTTGATGCTCATCGGTGCGAGCATTTTTGCTGTAGGTTCTCTGCTTGCTGCCTTTGCAATTTCTGCAAACATGCTCATTTTTGCCCGTATCATTTTGGCATGTGGTGCAGCAATGATTATTCCTGCTACATTGGCATGTGTCCGGAGTGTCTTTTTGAATGAAAAACAACGTAATTTTGCATTAGGGATATGGGTTGTTGCTGGTGGTGGGGGAGCTGCTTTTGGTCCTCTATTGGGTGGCTTCTTATTGGAACATTATCATTGGGGCTCTGTATTTTTAATTAATATTCCATTGATTTTTTTGGTATTGATTGGCGGTTATTTTCTTTTACCCCAGCAATCAATCAACTCACGTAAGCATATTAATATTCTTGATGCAGTAGTTTTAACAAGTTCTATCTTATTCATTATTTATGCAATTAAAACCTGTATGAAAGCATATGATCAGTCTGTTGTCGTATCAGCATTATTGGGAATCGGCCTTTTAATTTATTTTATTCATAAACAGAAAACGAGTTTAGAACCTTTAATTGATCTAAGTTTGTTTAAAATCCAATCTGTAAAAATGGGATTTATGATCTGTGTCTTTACTATGATTGCTCTGGTTGGATTTGAGCTATTGATTTCTCAGGAATTACAGTTTGTTTATGGGTTTTCTCCGTTAGAAGCTGGCCTGTTTATCTTGCCATTTATGATTGCAGTAAGTCTTAGCGGAATATTTGCAAGCTTTTTAATTAATCGTTTTGGTGTACGGCTTGTGAGTTTGTTGGGCTTGGCGTTATCAGCGATCGCTTTTGTCGGATTAGCAGAAACAGATTTTTCACAGAATGCTTATTATGCATGGTTCTGGATGATTGTGTTGGGTGCAAGTATTGAAGCAACTTTTTTAGCTGCAACATCTGCGATTATCTCGGCGAGTCCTGTCGAAAAAGCAACGGCTGCTGGTTCAATTGAAGGAATGTCTTATGAATTGGGTACGGGCTTTGGTGTCGCAATATTTGGTTTATTAGTATCCTATTTTTATCGTCATAAAATACAATTTCAGAATTTAATGGATAATAAGCATTTTGATCTTGCCAAAAATTCAATCGCAGAAACAGTACATGTTTTATCTGGACTGGATTCAAAGTTCACAACAGAAATACAGTTGCTCGCTAATCAGGCTTTTAGTTCGGCTCATCATTCAGTTTTGTATGTCTCCAGTATGACATTGCTATTTTTAATGTTATTTGTCGCGTTTTACTGGAAAAAAAATAGCCATTAAACGGTATTCAGTTTTCGGATTTTGTGACTATGAAATGTGGTGAAAATTATCAAAAATAGTTTAACAGGGTGTGTCAGTGATGAAACTTAGGCCAGCTTTTTATTTCCTTTTAACACTATTAAAAGAACGCCACTGAGGGAGATAAGAAGCGAAAAAATAGACCATAACGTCAGTTTCTCTCCAATAAAGATCCATGCTAAAAAACCTGCCATTAAGGGGGTAAGCATGCCAATGACAGTGTTGGCAACAGGATCAATCTTACTGGAAGCAATATTATTTAAAATGCTCGGTAACGCTGTTGCAAATATTCCAAGCAGTAGAAGGAGAGAAAAATTAAGCGTAGAAAATGTGAGATGCTGATCAATTTTAAATAGACTGAAACTTGTAAGTATGATCGCAATAACATAAGTATATTTGTTGACTTGGTTTAGATCTTGGTTAGTTAAAATAGCCTTGTTATTCCAAATCAACTGGGCATTTATGGCTTTAAAAATGGCAGCAGAAAATGCCAGTAGACATCCCCAGAGCATAATCCGGGGTTGGTTATCCGCAATATTTAAAGATGGATAAATATAGAAGGCAACACCGAGAAATGCGAGTAAAAATCCAGATATTTCAATAAAAGAGATTTTTTCACGTTGGATGGCTTTATATATAATTGCAACACAAGGGGACAGTGACATCAATAATGTTGCCAGTGCAACAGGAGCGTAAATAAATGAATAAGTTGCAGTTAAATAATAAAGTACCATCAGTGATGCAAGTCTCAGTTGTAATTTAAGTTTATTAGCAAAATGTGATGTGAGAGGAGTAGGTCGTTTTCTGGATTGATCAAGAATGAAAATAAAAATGCCCGCAATGACAAATCTGGAAAATAAAATGAGTGCAATAGGAATATTTTGAACACTTTTGACAAAAATTCCTGTTGTTGCCCAGAGAAAGGCGCAAAGTAGGCTGTACATCATCCTGGTATCCAGATAAAAGTATTCATTAAGGTTTCTTTAAATAAACGTCGATAAAATAGAATATGAACAGTGCGGCAAGACTATGTTTATGTTGGCAAAAATAAAACAATGGGTAAAAGTGTTAAAACAACAAGTTATCGTCGTTTGGTTAGTTGCCAGAGATGATAGAACACCTGTTTTCATTAAGATGCTTGCTTTTTTCTTTGCTGCTTATGCACTATCTCCAATTGATTTGATCCCTGATTTTATTCCTATTATCTGTTATCTAGATGATATGATTATCGTGCCCTTAGGTTTATTTCTCGTTATAAAATGTACACCAGATACAATTATACAAGATTGCCGTACCAGAGCTCTAAGCATTTCTAAACGACCAGTAAGTCGTTGGGCAGCCTGTATTATTATCATACTTTGGTGTACTTTATTACTGCTATTGTTCAATATTTTCTTAGACCTTTATCTGGAAAATGAGAATAAAATTTTTGATATTCTAAGTGAAATATTCCAAGTATTTTAACTTCGTCCAGCAATACTTCCACCACCATCAACTGAAATGACCTGACCTGTGATGTATCCAGCCTGTTCGGATAGTAGAAAATTAACCAGATAGGCAACATCTTCAGGTGTCCCTAGCTTATGCATGGGGATTGTATTGAGAATCTTTGCTTCAGCATCACTACCAACAGGTCTATTTTTTCTAAATAGTTCAGTTTCTATAGGGCCTGGTGCGACTGCATTTGAGGTAATTCCATATTCTGCAAGTTCTAAAGCCCATGTACGGGTACATCCGACGAGGGCACTTTTTGCAGCAGAATAGGCTGTCCGGTCCAATGAACCATATATTGCACGGCTACAGATATTAATGATACGCCCATTTTGCTGATTTTTGAGCTGTTGTGTGAAATGTTGGGTTACTTGAATTGCAGTCCTTACGTTCAAATCAAGTACCTGTTGCAAAACATCCAGTTGTATTTCACCTAATGCTTGGGGAGATGCAATTCCTGCATTATTGACGATGCCATAGATTTCATAGTTTGAGGAGATCTGTTTTAAAACCGTTTCTGTTTTTGCTATATCGGAGAGATCACAGGGGAACAATGTACCCGAAAATTTTATATTTTCAGTATGTCTTGCTATGCCGATGGGATGAAATCCTTGAGCATCTAAAAGTGTGCAAATCGCTTTGCCAATGCCTTTTGTTGCACCTGTAACCAAGACGTATTTTTGAGTCATTCTTGTTATCCTTTGTTGATATTTAATCCTAATCCAAAAACAGAGGATAAAAAGTTAAATATTTGTGACGGCAAGATGATTATTTTTCTGGGCTAAACCGGTATATTTTTTTATAATATAGCTCACCTTGAGCTTGAGTGATGTATTCAAACTTACGTTTGTTCAACACTTTAATTGATGCGATATTATGATGATCGACATAGGCTTCAATACTTTTTATTTTGAAATTTTCTAATAAGTAGTTTCCTAGTCAAATAACAGCTTCTGTTGCATAGCCTTGGTTCCAGAAATCCTTAAAAATGATATATCCAATCTGAGTATCTTGTTGAGATAAACATATTGTAGCTTGTAAGTTTCCCAGCACCTGATTATCTACGTCTTTGCCAAAAATGAGCCAATTTAGCCAAAGTTCATCAGAGTTTTCTGAACCTTGGATTAGAATTTTATAATGCCGTTCTAACTCTGCTACAGATGAATATTTTTGGTCTGGGATATAATGATATATTTCATCATTTTGGAGATAAGGAAATACCATTTTTGCATAATCGAGAGTTAATGGAATAACCGTAATCTTAGCCATTCATCCAGTATATTTTTAACAATATTGATCCAAGCATAATGCGGGAGAATATCGATTATGATTGATATATTTTTGTTATGAAATGCTATGGCTTACAGAATTTTTCTAAAAGACAAACTTAATCGGCCATTTTCTACATCACATTTAGGAATTGAATGCTGCCAAAGCTTTTGTACATTCTGATTCATATAAATCAGGCTTCCAGAATTAAGAAAATACTCTCTAGTCTGGTTTTTATCTCTGATATTTCTAAACTTGAGTATCCTTTCTGCTCCCAAAGAGATAATTGCGATTCCTGTATCGGTTTCTAAAATATCAATTTGATCGGAATGCCATCCCATCCGAGATTTTCCATTTTCATAATAGTTAATTAAACAATTGTTTGGTTGAAAATTTAATTGATTTTTGAGCTGATGGATTAATGGAGTTAATTCGTCAGGAAAAGGAGTCTCATCATAGTTGATTTGTGAGTAATTATAAGCTTTACCATAACTTGCTGTTTTTCGGGCTAACATGCGTTCATCCCATTTAATAT
>NZ_OOGT01000188.1 GCF_900323515.1 Acinetobacter stercoris
GAATTTATTATATGTTTTTAGCATATTGATCAATCTGCTTATTCTTTACTCATTAAGCTTTTAGCCACATCCAGACTAGCACACAGAACATACATAAAATGGCTGGATAAACAAACCAAGGATGTGGAATAGTCCAAATCATAATAGCCGCAGCTAGACTCATGCTAACAGTAGAGAGGTATTTTGCCTTTTTAGGTATTCTTCGGTTTAATTGCCATTCCTCAACAATTTGGCGGATATAACGATTACTTAATAAAAATTGATGTAGACGTTTCGAACCTCTTGCCGCAAAAAAAGTCGCTAAAATAATAAAATCCACTGTAGGTAATCCGGGTATAAAAACTCCAATTATCCCAAGAACAATACACAACCAAGCCAGACAAATAAATATCCAGCGCATCCAGACAGTACGCGCTAATCCTGTACCAGATTCAATCATACTGGATGATTTTTTATCATGTTGAATCTCGGAGTTTTCTAATTTGCCCATGCTTGATTATGTCCTGTTATATGCATTATTTCAGTTGGTTGAGGTATGTCAAAGCCTCGCCAAAATAGGCAAAAGCGTCCAATGCACCTTGAACGACTCTGTCCTGTTTAGCAGAATCAAAATTGGCCTCATCCAAAGCCTGTACAAAGCGCTTCCAGACTACAGCACGTCCTTCTGGATATGCAGCCAAATTCCTTGCACCAAACTCAGCCGATAAATCCAGATTTTTTTGTGCCTCTTTAAAAAGAAATGCTGCACCTAAAGTTGAACCCTCTGAAACATATATCCAGCCCAAAGCTTCTGGTAACGGCACATGTTCAGTATTTAATGTCTTCCCTTGGGGATGAATACCAAAATCTTTCAGATCAAGTAATGCCTGCTGTGACCGGCCACGAATACCTAAATCTGGAATGAGTTCAGCAATCCCTTCTCTTTCAAATAAATGTTCAATTTCTTGCTGAAAATAATATTGCAAGAGCGTAAATTGCACATATTTCTCTCTACTTGAAAAGACATCGGCACTCGCCATCAGCTGATGCATCCGCTCATGTTCTGATGCTGTTTCTTTCTTTAATCGTTGTGATAAGCTACTGATTTGTATCGTTTCAGTTGTTGCGCTCATTGTTATGCTCCTTTGCCCTAATGTTATTAACGGCTTCGTCCCAATTTGAGTTCTATTGGAAAATCCACCACGATGGAAACTGCTTTCCCATTGATTTTATGAGGTTTAAATTTTGAAGATCGTACAGCCTGTATGCCTCGTTCATCCAGACTTTGAATGCCTGTACTTTGTTTAACCTGTATGTCTACGGCTTGCCCTGTTTCATTGATGATTAATCTCAATAGCAATATTCGATTTTGCTGTTTCAGTTCCCGGTCATCATATTTAAGCTGTCCAAAACGCAAGACATCTACACTACTCACCTGAATCGGTTCATTTCGATCAACAGCACTTTCTACTGCACGCATCTGAACTTTTTCATCCTGATCACTACGCTCACCACCTGATCCTTTCATCTGGTTTTGATTTGATCGGCTTGAATTGGTATCAGCGTTGACAACACTATTTTCAGTTGCCTGAGCTTGACTATTAAATGGTTTATTTTTTTCTAAATGCTGGTGTGCAGGCTGATCTTTTTGATCCTTTTTCTCAGCTAATGTTTCTGTCTTCTTTGAAGTACTTGCTTTAGCACGCTCAGAAGTTAGGCTGCTGATCACATGATTTTTCTTATTTTCTTTTTGTATATTTGTTTGCGCAGATGATTGAGTATTTCTTTGTTCAGAACGGTTTAAAGCTTTTGTAGCCGTTGTACTCTGTATCGGCTGAAAATCTTTATTTTTTTGATCTGTATTACTCTTTGATACAAAGCGTACAAGCATCGAATTTACTTTTGGTGGCGCTTCCAAAGTAAAAGGTTCAACTAAATTGACTACCAGCCAAAAAATGCAGAGATGCAGTACAATAACTATCCCAAAGATTAACCAAAGCTCACACTTTTTGTGTTTGTATAAATGGCGTTCAATATTAAAGGAATGTGATTTCATGTCATCCCCCCTAAAACTGATGCTCAAACTTCAGGCTTATACTTTGTTTGTCAAATGGAAATAGACCATAATTACTTTCATTTTTGTTAAAACGATAAGTTAAGTTAGGTGTTATTCCATAAAACTTGAATTTTGGCATTTGCATGACCAAGGTATAATTTTGTTCAAAATCATGCCGTCTTACACCAATCACAGCTGAATACTGTTCATATTGCCGCCAGCGATATGAACTAAATAAAGTCGTATTAATTCCCCAACCCCAGGATTTACTTAGTCCCAAGCGGATGCCATATTGATCGTATGTGTTGAGAGCTTTATCTTTGGCATCTTGTTTAAACCAATCCAGACCACTAAATAATGTCCATTGATTAGGTAAAATTTGCCAAAATGTACTCAATAGCGAGTATTGTTGCCCATCTTGAACGCGATATTTTTTATAGTTTAAATCTTTTATTTCGGCATCAATTTTTATTGCCTGATTTGCTGAAATGAAACGCATCCAGTCAGCATGTCCCCCCCATGCATGATATAAAGTGTCATGACCATAGCGTCTATATTCATAAAGCGGAGCAACATTGATCTGATTTTTTTGGTTCAGAAAACTGTACCCTGTATTTAAGTTATAGGTCGCATCAGTATATTCATGCTGATCAAAATAATACTGCCCAAAACTAATTCCTTTAATTGAGATACCATGGTTGCTTTTTAGTGCAAATCTTTTGTTTATCGTGCCTTCTAGATCCAGACCAGAACCATTTTTTTTAGCTGGAGTTTTCCAATAATTTGGCACCTGGACAATGCCGCATTTTTTACTTTCATTATCACAAACAAATTGACTGATACTGGTTTGAATCGTTTGATCAGATGAATTATTGATGTTTAGACCATATGTAGGACCAAATGAGATTGCTCCCTGCCATGCATCCCGTTGTTTTAATGCAGTTAGAAACATTGATACTGCATTTGATACACCAGTGGGAATCATTGCAGGGTCACTCTTATTCAATTTATTTTGAATCGTTTGGAAATTTGCTTTGGCATCTTTATTTTTTTGCTGTTCAAAGAGTACCCGTGCAAGCTCAAGCTCAGTAATTAAATTGTTTGGTTGTATTTTCAAACTATTTTTAAACTTTTTTTCAGCAAGTTTTAACTTCCCTTTCGCTCTTAACATCGCTCCTTCAGCAAATTCTGTTAGAGCCCGATCATAATCTGGATATTTTTTATAATTTTCCAGATAGACTTGTGATTTATTCCACTGCTTCTGCATAACTGATAAATACAATGCCTTAGCCAAATCATCCTGATTTTGTTCAACTGTCAGTTCCTGCCCCGCAACCACAATATTCGGTAATCCAGTTTCTGAAAGCTTTTCTTGTTGTTGAAACTGACGTTCCTGCTGAATCATTTGTCGGTCAATACTTTGATTAAGACGTAACCGAGTATCATCATCGGCAAATACATAGCTTTGAGACAATAAAAACACACAGCAAACTGAGCTTCGTAACATAAAATAGTGAACCTAAAAAACTTGAATAAAATAAAAAGAGGAATCCACAATTGTGAATTCCTCTATACTTAGATTAGTTTTTTGCACCACCAAAAGCAGTGTTATAAGAAGCGTTGTTAAACTCAGCGATACCTGCTAGAGCACCTGCATTTGCGCCAAAGAATTGACCAGTAACGTCACCATTTACATTTCCATTGGCAATTACACCACCAGAGAATGCTGCAGATCCTGCATCAAAACCAACGCCATCCAAAGTTAGGCTGTTAACAGTATTACCTGTACCATTCAATGTACCATTTAGTGTTCCTGCACCAAAATCTGCTGTAAATGTACCTGTCAACAGATTTGTTGCCGAACCATTAATTCCTGCAACGGTGTAAGTTGCTGTTCCTGTGGTTGGAACAGTGGTATTGGCACTGTTACCACCATAGTAAACAGTATGGCCTGCACTCGCCGCTGTATCACCTGCTTTCCACCATTCACCAAAGTAAACTTCCTGTCCTGAAACTTGACCAAAGTTAAAATTACCTAATGCACTATGTGAAGCAGGCATTGCTGTTACTGGAATGTGGGTAATATTAAAAGTCTTGCCATTTACAGATACATCCTGATTACTCGTACCTGATCGAGTAAAAGCTTTGGCTAAATTTTGCAGAGAATTAAAACCAGTATAAGCATTGTATGGTGCGCCTGCTGACTGGATCGAGATCGCGACATCACCGCCAGGATGACTTGGGTTTGCAGCTGCTCCAATTTTAATATTAGCTTCATTACTTGATGCACCTTCTACTGCTGCATAAGTCATGACTGTTGAACAAGCTGCCAAAGCTACTAGTAATTGTTTGATTTTCATGAGTATTACTCCGTTATATTAAATAACATTTTTATTTTGAGTGAATTCACTCTTTGCCTTATTCTGTAAATCCTGTCTAGATTTACACGTTTAAAAGTAAATAATAATCATTAACTTTTACTATTTACTTAAAATTTACCTTGACCTACCTGAGATAAATCAAGGTCTGTTGTTAAAAATTAAAACTTGGTTGTCCAACTGATTTTCATAGTGCGCCCTGGAGCAGCCATGGCACTACGCGTCAAAGGGTCGATATAAAATTGATTGGTGAGATTGGTTCCGATCAGTTCAACAGTGTTGTATCGGTCAACTTGATAACGGGCATAAGCATCCAGCAGCCAGATATCGTCCCATGCAAGTGGTACATTAAAGTAATATCCCTCATTTAAACCTGCAACATTCTCTTTTCGTAAAGGACTTTGATATGCCTTGTGGTAGGTGATCCGTGAGCCTAACTCCAGTCTTTCATCCATCAACCGCGTACCAAGTAAAGCATGTATACTTACTTCAGGGGTTGCCATGGTTGCCAAATAACCATTCGGAAAACCATCATCGACACAGCGTTGATATTGATCTTTAAATTGCAAACCATTGGCTGTTTGAACTACACCTCCCTCGATCATTCTGCTGGCTGCAGTATCGGTATCACAGACACGATTTTTTAAATTATAAGATGCGCTAAGATCTGTAAAAAATGCACCATTATCAAATCGACTTTGTAGCTCAAGCCCTGACAGTAGCTGTTCATCCATATTGGTAAAAATCAGATTATGACTACGTTCAATCACATTTTTGGTTTTGTTATAGTAATAAGCCAGTTTAAAATCGGCATTACGTGCTGATTTAAACAAGTCACGCAAATCATAAACGTAACCGATTTCATAATTAAAAGCATGTTCAGGTTTTAAACCTAAATAAGGCTGTAAAGCAGAGAAACCTACGGTACTTTCAAATAAACTGGGTAACCGGTATTCTTCCGCATAACGTGCATACACACGTTGGTTCGGCGTCAGGTTTGCTGCAATCGTAAACTGTGGTGCCCATCCACTATCCTTAGTTTTTGTAACCTGATTAATCGGTATTTGCTGATAGGTTACTGGTTCAGGACTTAATCCAGTATATGGTTGAAGAATCTGGTTTAGTCCATTCAACAGCTCGGATGGAGACATCCTTCCATTTTCATCGGCTTTAAATTTTATCTCATTCTTTTGAGACCAAATTGCATTATAAAATATCGAACTCGACTCGCGTGTAACCGACATATAGTCACCATCCCAATCAGGATTGTCTCTTCGATAATTTCTTTCCTGTCTTTGGAAATTACGTAGTTCATGCCCAACTCTTGTCTCAGGCATCGTTCTATACGTGTAGGTATATCCATCCAGTTTCTGTTTATTTGTAAAAGGAAAACGATACTCTTTACCATCATTTGTTACATAGCTACTCCCCTGTTTTATCCGGTTATCCAGAAAATCATCAAATGCCCAATATGAGCGATAACGCATTCCAGCATCTAAAGTTAACCAGGACGTTGGTCGAAAATTAAAATTGAAATCAAACATTTTTTCTTCACGACGTCCCGCTCTTGGCATGGCTAATGTACTAAAACCACCATATATCTGCTCAGCAGATTCTGCAAAATCATCTCCTGAGGTTAATTTTTCTTTTAGAAAACTGCCTCCAAAGGTAAGATCCAGATTTTTAAACAACGACATTTTATTACTTATATTTATACCTTCACGTGTATTGTCCGATAAACTCAATGCAAGGTTTTTTAATATTTGATCATTTTTACTTACACCTAAAGGCCAGAACTCTGTAGGCGCTCCTCCTCGAGTATAGGTATCATTTTTAGTATCTGTGCGCCAAAGACTGGCATAAAAATCAAGCCATTTATTCCCGTCTGGTTTAAGCTTATATTCCAGATTATAGGCTTTTGAACTGACCTCACTGAGTGGCCACTGTGGCACCCCCGTTTCCGTAGAGACTCCCCAAGAAATACGGGATGGCATAATTTCACCATAGCGGTTTTTGCTATCCCGATAAGTAAATTTCAAAGTCTGCTCATCGGTTGATCTATAAGTTCCTTTGAATAACCAAGACTCCATCTGACTTGATGTATTTGGCACTTCACTTCCCGGAACATAGACATAGGCAAAATAAGGAATAAAATCTTGACTACTATTAGGATCGGCTTTTCGATAATAACCGGGGCGATTGGTTCCCGAGAAATAATTACCACGTTCACGGACAGCATAAACTGCAAGTAAATCAAATTTATCCTGTGTCATTGCAAGTGCTAAACGCCCTGCTTTATCATCTCCAGAAAAAAATGAATTGTCACTTTTTGTTCTATTCGCCTTGTAAAAATCTGGGTCAAACAGCTGAACAGTGCCATCAGAAGTCACATATTCTATCCAAGGTACAGTTTCATTATATTTTTTCCCTATTTTACTCATATTCGGAAACTGTGGATGAATTGAATTGCTTGATGCTTCAATTTTCAGTTCTGCGCCATATTTTTCACCTGGACGAACAATATCTGTAGCCTCAAGGGTTTTCACCACAACACCGCCACCAACAGATGTCATCACATTACGTTCAATTGCTGGACCTTTAATCACTTCGACACCAGCAATCAGATTTGGATCAATGTAATTCCGGTTATTTACTCCGTTATAGCCTCTCCAAACGGCAATGGACTGCTCAGTTCCATCAATAGTCAGTGGTACACGTCCTACGCCCTGTACACCACGAATGCTTGGATCGATTGCACCACTATTTCGTGCATCACCACTATAAACACCGACCATACCCTGTAACACATCAGCAGGATTCGTACCTTTGAACCTCTCTACATAATCCTTACCCAAATAAACAGAAGAACGATTTTTATCATAGACATCACTATATCCTTGGCTATCAGGGTTTTGTTGCCCATACACCACCATAGGTTTTAGTTTTACAACTTCTGTTACCTTTCCAGATTTGGATGGTAAAGCTTCTGAAGGGCTAGAATTATGGCTCAAATATTCTGATTGCAGAGCTGTACTTCTAACAACTGTATAACCTTGTCCTGCTTTTAATACTGAAAATCCCGTATTATCGAGTATCTTTTCAAATCCATTCTCTACTGTATAGTAACCGCTTAATCCTAAACTGTTTTTCCCATCCAGTTGTCTGGCATCTATCACTAGTGCCACCCCGACCTGATTTGCAAAGGTATTTAATACTTTTGCTAGCGAACCTGCAGGAATATCGTATTGTTTCGTTTGCAAAGCTTCAGCAGCATGGGAAACAGACACAGGTAAAATCACACCGCTACCAAGCGTCATCATATGTATAGCAAATGCTAATGCTGACACTTGAAAAGCTTTTGATTCCAACTTTTTTTTACAACGCTTACCGTCCATTCAACCCCGCCTATTAAATGATAATGAGAATTATTAATATCTGTATGACAAAAAAATTCACAAGTTCCTCGCTTCTACTTAATATGACGAATGACAGAAC
>NZ_OOGT01000181.1 GCF_900323515.1 Acinetobacter stercoris
ATCTATATCACTTTAAAAAAGCATTAAAAATAAAATCAATAAGTTAAAATTCAATTATTAATTTTAACTAAAATAGCGTCATAAAGTCTTTAAAGTTTTTTAAACAAGTTAACCGACGAATAAAAAAATACGTTTTATATCTTGATATGATCGGATCAGAAGAAAGTGACTATAACTTTTTAACAACAGACATCTATTGACTTCAAATTAGTTAAAAATGAGGTGGATCTAAAGATTTTTTTAATTAGAAATTATTAAACCTCAGTTTAGTTATTTAATATTTAAATAACTTGATTGTAAAAATATCAATTGGATTATTCTTTCAAACTGGACAAATATAAAAGTCGGTTACGAACAAGTTTGAAGGAGTCAGGTCATGGATGAACCTGTACGTATAGCCATTATTGGTGGTGGCATTGCAGGATTAGCTCTCGCAACCCAGTTGGTTAAATATCCCCATCTTGATGTACATCTATATGAAGCAGCAGCACAATTTTCTGAAATTGGTGCAGGTATCTCTTTCGGTGCAAATGCTGTTAAAGCCATTGAACTACTAGATTTGGCTAATGAATATCACACAATCGCAGATAAGGTTGCAGCACCTTACACTGATGTCTGGTTTCAATGGCGCAATGGTTATACGGATGAATACCTTTCAGCATCAATAGCAAAAAATGTTGGCCAATCTTCAGTACATCGGGCTGATTTTTTAGATGCCATTGTCTCTAAGATGCCGATCAAAAACTCACATTTCGCAAAAAAAATCCTGTCTATTCATGAAGAGAACCAAGAAATTACTTTAACTTTTCAAGATGGTGCAAAAATAACTTGTGATTATGTCATTGGTGCTGATGGCATTCACTCTACTGTCCGGGAACATGTGCTACGGTCCCACAACTTACCTATTATAAAACCAGTTTTTTCGGGCACTTGGGCATATAGGGGAATTATTCGATATCAGGATTATAAAAATGCAATTCAAAAGTTAGGAGCTGATCCTGAAATTGCAGATGTCCCACAAATGATGCTAGGCAAAGATAAGCATATTTTAACCTTCCCAATCCGTCAGGGTGAGGAAATTAATATTGTCGCATTCAAATCTAACCGTAATAATCCTATACTCGCTCCTGATACACCTTGGACTAAAACAGTTTCCAAACAGCAAATGCTAGATGATTTTGCAGACTGGAGTGATAGCTGCAAAGCATTATTAAATCTGATCGATAATCCCACAGTTTGGGCATTACATGAAATACAGGAACTTAATTCATATCAAAGTAAATCGGGCCGGATCATTATTATAGGTGATGCAGCGCATGCCATGTTACCACATCAAGGAGCAGGAGCAGGTCAGGGCTTAGAAGATGCTGCTTTACTCGCGCATTTATTTTCAAACTCCAATATTGACATTCACTCTCTATGTAAAATATCTGATATTTATCAAAAAATTCGTCTAGAACGAGCATGTAATGTGCAGCGAACATCACGTGAATCTGGCGAAATTTATGAACTTTATTCAGCAGAATTTTCCGATTTCAGCTCAATTGGAGAGCATTTAGAACATCGCTTTGACTGGTTATGGAATCACAATATAGAGCAGGATATAGCCGAGGCTAAAATCCAGCTTCAACATGATTTACTCAGTCAACAGCCCACCGAATCCTACGCGCTGTAGGTGTCCTAAAATGTTTCGTTTCGTCAAAAAATGGATTTTTCTTGCATCAGGTCTGTTATTCGGATTTCATATATGAAGTTTGTATAGCAACCTAAACGAAGCATTTTAGTTTTGGGTGATTTCACCCAGTGTGGGTATTTAGGATGAATACCCACACACCATTAGTAAGGCAATCAAATGGACTTAAGCCTCATTCGTGTTTTTGTCACTATCTACGAAACTAAAAATATCAGTCATGCTGCAGAACGTTTAAATCTGAGTCAACCTTCGGTGACTTATAACCTCAATAGATTACGGCAACAACTTCAAGACCGTTTATTTATTCGTGGTCGGGTTGGAGTTGAACCGACCAAGATTGCTCAGGAACTATACCCAACCTTTAAACAAGCTATTTATAATATTGAGTCAGCTATTGCAGAAGTGCAGGATTTCAATCCACGTACATCACACAAGACTTTTCGGATTGGTATGTCTGATATTGGCGAGATTTGCCTATTACCGAGTCTCATCGCACATTTGGCTTTACATGCACCCAATATAAAAATTGAAGTTGAAGAAATACAATCAGATAAAGTAGAAAACTGGCTCATAGATGGTTTTCTGGATATTGCTGTTTTTAATCGCCAGCATACCCATATGCCAAATATTGAAACACATCAATTATTTGAAGAGCGCTATGTATGTTTACTCAGAAAAGATCATCCTCGCATCAAAGAACAACTAACAATGCAACAGTATCTGTCAGAAAAGCATGTTGCCATTAAATCATCAACAGGTCATATACAGGTCGACAAAACATTAAAAGAACTTTGCAGATCACGTGATATTGGTTTGGAAGTACCACACTTTAGTGTTTTACAAGGTGTACTGGAGCAAACTGATTTACTGGTCACTTTGCCCTCAAGGGCTGCCAAATATTATTTAAAAAATTCCGATGTAAACTGTTTCGAACTCCCTTTCAAAACAGATTTATTTGTTGTTAGCCAAAACTGGTTTAAACGTAGTGATGACGTTGTTGCCAGAAGATGGCTCATTCAAACAGTGCAACAAATCTTTGAAAAACTATAAAAATATTTGTCAGAAAAATGAATCAACGTATAAATTCCAGCTTCACTACATCAATATCCGTAGGACGATGACGGTGTGAATCAACCTCTCCAATCACACGTATCTGTGTACCAGGTTTCAATTGGGCAGGAGTTGCCAAGTCATCATCTATTTCAACGATGATACTGCCTGTTGTATCTTTCAGTTCATAATGTTCTTTTTTGGTTTGTCGAACAATATCTCCTGTTAATGTAACTGCTGTTTCATCAACAGTTTTTTTTGCTTCGGCAATGGTAATATGATTATTTTCAGCTTCTGCAATAATCTGGTGATCTTCTTTTGCCCAAGTACTCATTGAGAAAACAGAACATATCCCCACCGCAAATAATATAGATCTAATTTTCATTATTCCCCCTTAACCTCATAATCATAAAAATTTAAAATAACTAATTTTTAAATGAAGTAATAATTTAAAGTGTAATATTTTTTAAATTAATCGGCTAAGTGCTTAATAATCTGGCAATGGTCAATTGTGGTATCGTTTTGACAAAGCTGTCTTAATTGCTGTAATTCGCTTTGAAATTTTTGCAACTCTCTTATTTTTTCATTTACTTTCAAAATATGTTGTTCAACCAGTTGATCAACAACCTGACATCCTTGTTCTGGATGTCTAATGAGTTCCATCAACTGAGATATTTCATCCAAAGACATATCCAAAGCACGACAACGTTTAATAAAAACAAGCCTTTTTAATGCTTCTTGATCATAGTACCGATAATTATTAACTGCCCGAAAACTCGGCTCAATCAGATTCTTTTTCTCATAAAAACGAATGCTATCCACACTAAGCTGAGTCTGTTTTGCCAATTCATGGATTAAATAATTTTTCATGGCTTGACCTTGGAGTTAGTCCATAGTTTTGAATAAGAATAGTACAAATAGTGGAGCATTGAAATGGCATGTTCTTGTAGTCATGAACCAGTTAAACCCAACAGCAAATTTAGAACAGCGTTATGGATTGCCCTTATTTTAAATCTGAGCATGTTTTTTGTTGAACTCATCGGTGGGATGTATGCAAATTCTGTATCGCTTTGGGCTGACTCCTTGGATTTTTTTGGTGATGCAGTAAATTATGCCATTTCACTGGCTGTATTAGGAATGAGCCTATATTGGCGGGCAACCGTTGCCTTAGTCAAAGGCTTGACGATGGCTACTTTTGGACTGGTTGTACTGATAAAAACTTTATATGCATATACTCAAGGTATCCCACCCGAAGCAATCACTATGGGTGTTATTGGTATTCTGGCACTGGTTGTTAACGTGATTGCTGCCGTGGTTTTATATGCTTTTCGCGAAGGTGATTCAAACATGCAATCAGTTTGGCTCTGTAGCCGTAATGACGCGATTGGCAATGTTGCCGTGATTTTTGCCGCAATTGGTGTATTTGGTACAGGCAGTGTTTTACCTGATTTGATCGTTGCCTTGATTATGGCAAGTTTAGGGCTAAGTGCGGGTTATCGGATTATCAAAACTGCCATCATCGAACGAAAAGAAACAATGCATTTACACGCAAAGCATGAATAGATAATAAAACCAATAATTTAAAAATTTTAGATTACTGGTTTTTAAATAAATGAACTGTTACTTGCCAATACAAAACGATCCAAAAATCTTTCCTAAAAGATCATCAGCGCTAAAGTCACCTGTGATTTCTCCGAGGACATTTTGGGCTAATCGTAGCGATTCGGCAACCAACTCACCCGCATGATATTCAACTAACTGTACACGAGCCTCAGCCAGATACTGTTGAGTACGCTTCATTGCATCTAAATGGCGCGTTCTGGCAATAAAGGTATCTTCTTCAGGATGAAAGCCTGCATGCGCTGTAATCGCCTCTATAAGCGCTTGTACGCCCATTTCCTGCTTAGCTGAAACAGTAATCTGTCTAAAACCCTGATAATCGTTTAACTGGGGTGCTTGACCTGTCAGATCACACTTATTACCAATCAACATTAGACGTTTAGGTTCAATATGTTCAGCAAAATAATTTTTAGCGAGTTCTAAGGGGTCATCACCTTGGCTTAAGTCATAAACCAAAAGCAATAGATCCGCCTGCTCAATTTCTTTAATCGCACGGCGGATACCTTCTTTCTCAACCACATCTCCAGTTTCACGAAGACCTGCGGTATCTGTCAGGGTAATCGGCAAACCATTCAAAGTGATTTTTTCATGCAGAACGTCTCGCGTAGTTCCAGCAATATCCGTCACAATGGCACGTTCAATTCCTGCCAAGGCATTTAACAAGCTGGATTTGCCTGCATTGGGCTTGCCTGCGATAACCACCTGTAAACCTTCACGCAATAACTGTCCCTGACGGGCAGACTGCTGAACAGCTTTAACAGAAGACTGTACATCTTCAAGCAAAGCTAAAATTTTCCCATCCGCCAAAAAGTCGATTTCTTCTTCTGGAAAATCAATCGCAGCTTCCACATGCAGACGTAAATGGATCAATTTTTCTAAAACAGTATTTACTTTATTTGAAAATGCGCCTTGTAAAGAGCGCACAGCCGAACGTGCAGCCGCTTGAGAAGTTGCATCAATCAAATCGGCAATTGCTTCAGCCTGAACCAAGTCCATTTTGCCATTTTCAAAAGCACGCAGGGAAAACTCACCAGCTTTTGCTGCTGTTGCACCTAGCTCCAGTAAACGGGCAAGCAGGGCATTTTGAATCACAGGTCCACCATGACCTTGGAGTTCTACGACATCCTCACCAGTAAATGAGTTTGGATTTGGGAAACAAATCACCAATCCTTCATCCATAACCTGCCCATGCTCATCATAAAACTGGCGAAAACCTGCCATACGTGCCTTAGGCAATGTTTTTTGAGTCAAAGATTCTGCAATTGCATACGCCTTTGAGCCTGAAAGGCGAATCACCCCCACACCACCACGACCAGGTGGCGTGGCAATTGCAGCAATTGTGGTTTGAGCAGGTGTATTCATCATCCAGTTTATCTCTTATTTCAAGTCAATAAAAAATCCGCCTAAGATTACCATCTTAAGCGGATTTATTCAGCTATTGCTTAACTTTGTTTAAATCAATTAAGCCGCTTCTTTTTTGGCGTTTTCAACACTCTTGTTGATAAACCATTGCTGGGTAATCGTAATCGTATTGTTCACAATCCAGTAAAGTACCAAGCCTGCTGGGAAGAACAACATGAATACCGTGAACATAATCGGCATGATTTTAAATACTTTCGCTTGCATTGGATCAGCAGGCTGAGGATTCAACATTTGCTGGATGAACATGGTCGCGCCCATGATCAATGGCAAGATAAACCATGGATCCATTGCAGACAAATCCTGTATCCAAAGCATCCAAGGTGCATGACGAAGTTCTACAGACTCCATCAGTACCCAATACAATGCTAGGAAAATCGGCATTTGAATCAGAAGTGGTAAACACCCAGAAAGAGGATTTACTTGTTCACGTTTATAAAGCGCCATCATTTCTTGAGAGAAACGCATGCGATCTTCACCAAACTCTTCTTTCATGCGTTGCATTTCTGGCGCAATCACACGCATTTTCGCCATAGAACGATAGCTCTTAGACGATAATGGCCAAAGAATCAGTTTAACAACCACCGTTAATAGAATGATTGACCAACCCCAGTTTCCAACGATGTTATGGAAGAATTGCAAACCAGCAAATAATAATTTAGCAATCGGCCATAACCAGCCATAATCTACAGTCTGATTTAAACCAACAGCCAAATCTTTCAACTCTGACTGGATTTTTGGACCTGAGTAGAAAGTTGCATCAACTGTCATGGCTTTACCAGCAGGAACATTAATCATTGGTGATGTAAAACCAATAATATTCATGCCATCAGCAGACTTACGCGATTCAAGTTTTGCTGTGTATTCCTGATTACCAAAATGACCTGGAATCCAAGCGCTCACAAAATAATGTTGAACCATTGCCACCCAACCACCTTTTGCTTCAGTGCTGAGTTTATCTTCATTAAAATTAGCAAATTTCAACTTGTTATAATGTTCATCAGGCGTACCCCAAGCACCACCCAAAAATGTGCCTAGAGTAAAAATACCTTGTGATGATTTACCTGGATCTTCTGAGTCATCACGTTTCAATTGACCAAACATCTGACCTTGCCAGTTTTGCGCACTACGGTTCACCACCTGATAGCTGACATTCACTGGATAATCACCTTGTTTAAAGGTATACGTTTTAATGATTTCAACACCATCTGCAGTCTTGAATACCATTGGGACAGATAAAACTTTTTCGGTTTTTCCGTCCTTATTCACATCTTTTGCATCTGACAGAGTGTAATCAGTTTTTTCAGTCACATATGTTGGACGACCAGCACGGCTACTATCTGGACCATTAGCACCAATTAAACCAGATTGAGCAACATAAGTACGTTTTGCATCACTCTCAAGCATTACAAAAGGCTGATTACTGTCTTTGGACTGATCATGATTGAGTAATTCAACACGAACAATATCACCACCTTTTGGACTAATGAAAAGATGATAAAGGTCAGTTTTCACTGAAATCAGATTTTGATTCGCAGTGGTATTTGTTGTAGCTGGACTTTGTGTTGTCGCAGTACTTGCTTGCGGAACATCGCTAGATGCCGCTGGATTTTGAGCATTAGGCAAATCTGCAGATACATCATGTGCGACGACAGCCGTTTTTTCCTGAACTGTAGGCGCTTGATTACCATAATCTTTTTGCCATGCCAAAATAAGCAAATAAGCGGTGACTAGCATAGCCCCGATAATTGCAAACCTGGCCCATTGTTGCATATGTATTACCCCAAGTGGTTAGAGTGATGTTGTACCATTAAATGTTCACGAAAGGGTACAGCAATGTGAAGCATTTGAGAATCTATTTGCTGAAATGAAATAAAACGAATTGCTTTTTTAGGTACAGGATCAAAACCATGCCCACCCCAGGGGTGACAGCGACAAATGCGCTTCGCAGCAAGCCAAGTTCCTTTCATCGCGCCGTGTGTATGAATCGCTTCTAACGAATATTGAGAACAAGTTGGAATGTAACGACAACGAGGCCCAATCAGCGGACTAATCGCAATTTGATAGAAACGAATCAACCAATGCAAAAAACGAACCATTGGTCATATCTCTATTTATGAGGAGAAGAAACGGCTATTTTATGATGCTTTTTAGCCTGACGCTGTAATTTCTGCCAAGCAAATTGTAACTGCTGATGCAATTCAGCATTTGATATTGCTTCTATACCAACTTTAGGCATAACAACAATATCTAATAAGTCGATTTGCTGTTGGTGTAAGCGAAAGCTTTCCCGAGCAAGGCGTTTTATTCTATTTCTTTCATGCGCACGGCGCACTTTTTTCTTAGCAACAACAATACCTAAACGGCTTTTCAGCTGTTCAGTCGGTTTTGCTAAAAATAAGAAATGGGGTTGATGCACTTTAAAAAGCGCACCATCAAACACACTTTTGTAATCCGAGGCACAATGTATACGAACATCTGTACCAAAACTATAAAGTGTCATAACACCCAAGTCGTAGCATTAACTATTTATATTAAACAGTTAAGCTATGGCGACCTTTTGCACGACGACGAGCTAACACTTGACGACCAGCTTTAGTAGCCATACGAGCACGGAAACCATGAACACGCTTACGCTTTAATTCAGATGGTTGAAATGTACGTTTCATATTGAAACTCCAAAAATGATCTTTGTATAAAGGTTCGCGATTGTATTGTGCATTGTTTGTGCTGTCAATGAATATGCGCTTTTCTTTTATATATTCGCACTATTTTTATTCATTTCTACATTTATGAAC
>NZ_OOGT01000209.1 GCF_900323515.1 Acinetobacter stercoris
TTAAAATATTTAATTTTATTATTTCTAATTATGAATTTTTTTTATTCCAATACAACACTTAAATAACAGGTACATCAATCCATTTAGCCTGTGGAAAATGTTGAGTTAAATATCCTTTTAAATAATCAGACGTATCTTTAGAAATTATCTCATCTTTGGACTCATCATTTAAATTATATGCAAGGGCATAGAGCTCAATATTACGTAATTTAAGAGCTTCCAAGCTTAACAATGTATGATTAATACTTCCCAAACGTCCTGAACTCACTAAAATTACAGGAAATTTTTTTTGAAAAATATAATCTATAGTCAGCAATTCCCTTGTTAAAGGCACCATCAGACCACCAGCCCCTTCAAGCAATACTGCATCATACTTTTCACGTAGAACTTCCGTAGCAGATTCTATTTTTTTAAAATCAATTTCACGCTGATCAATTTCAGTTGCTAAATGCGGAGAAGCTGGATAAGTAAATATTTCAGGCATGGTCAGTTTAGTTTCATCTTCAGGAAACCATCCCATTCCCATAATTTTGCGATGCTGTTCAATATCCTCTGAAACATCAGTATTACCCGTCTGGATCAGCTTTTGCGTAATTGTTTTAATCCCTTGTGCATTCATTTGCTTTGCAAGAAAACCCGTAGAATAAGTTTTGCCAATTCCTGTATCAATACCACTAATAAAATAAACAGGTGCGGTCATACTCCCCTCCGGGCAATACAATAAATTGGATGATAGGTAAGTTGATATTTCAATTGATTTCCAACATCTTTAAACAAAAACTGTTGATAACCCTGATTAAATTGTTGCAACGAGCTTTTTGTCCAACGATGACCTGATGCTGTTGCGGTCACACCAGTTGCTTTAAGATGCTTCAAAATATCTTTAGGCTGATCAAAACCTAATATTTTATGTTCTTCAGATAAATATAATATTTCAAAGCCTTGCTGTAGAAGCTTGTCATGAATGCCACTTAGTGCTAAATAGTCCAATCCTTGCCCCGTCAACAATCTAATCTCTTTTAAATTATCTAACCCAAATGTTGAAAAGCAAAAATAACCTTCTGAATTTAATGCTGTATTGGCTTTCTGAAAAATCTGATCCAGATTTTCGACCCACTGTAATGCCGAACTAGAACAAATCAGATCAAGGCCTTCTGGAAATGTAATCTGTTCAATATCACCAATATAAAAATCCAGATTTTGCTGAATTTGAAAATGCTGTTGTACTTCAGGATAAATGTCATTTAAAAATAGCTGATTGACTTTAAAATTTTGCAATAAAAGTTGTGTTAAGTTTCCAGAACCACAACCTATCTCAAATACCCGTTCAAGAGACTGATATTGCATAAAACGGCGCATTAACCCAATCAAGGCATAACAAATGTCTTTTTGTACAAAAGCATGCTGATCATAACTTTGTGATGCTTTTGCAAAACGTTGTGCAACCTGTGATTTATTAATTTTCAAGATTAAATCATCCATCAAAGTAAATCCAGCAAAGCACTTAATTCTGCTTGATTGTTTTGCGCAGTTAAAGAGATACGTAGTCTTGAACTATTTTGAGGGACAGTTGGGGGACGTACTGGCATTACATAAAAACCTACATCTTGAAGCCTTTGAGCTAAGCAGATAGTCTGGTTAGAATCACCAATAACAACGGGTACGATATGGCTTGTAGATGGACATGTATAGCCTTTCTCTTTTACCTGAGTTTGTAAATAATCACTCAAATGCTCCAAATCATCACGTGATTGTTGCATCAATAAGACTTTCTGAAAAATAAAATTAGTCCATGCCATAGAAATCGGTGGTTGAGCCGTACTAAAAATTAATGGCCGCATTTTGTTAATTAGATATTCACGAATGATCGGGTGACAAATCAGATATCCACCGACTGAGGCTAGCGCTTTTCCAAAAGTACCAACCAGAAAATCAATGTCACTCATCACACCATATTGCTCAGCACATCCCAAACCCTTTTTACCACGGACACCTATTGCATGCGCTTCATCAACATAAAGCATTACATTTGAAAATTTATTCTTGAGTTGAACCAAAGCTGCCAAGTCGGTCTCATCGCCATCCATACTAAAGATACTTTCAGTCACGACGATGATCTGCTCAATACTTTCATCCCGTTGATATTTTTCCAATAACGCTTCTAAATGTTGCAGATCATTATGACGATAACGAACATATTTTGCATGAGATAAGCGAATACCATCAATCATACTGGCATGGATCAACTTATCAGCCAGAATTAAAGTTTTACTATCACTTACTGCTGGCAATATACCGATATTCATGTGATAACCACTGTTAAAAAGCAGTGCCGCACGGCCATGAAATGCGTGACTTAAGGTTTGTTCCAGTTGTTCATATTCAGGAAAATTACCTGTCAATAATCGTGATGAGGCCGAACTCATTACTCGTTGCTCATTTGGAACCAGATCAAAGAATTCTTCCCGGAGCAAAACATTTGAAGCCAGGCCTAAATAATCATTTGAAGACAGATTTAACATCTGGTGATCTTGTATGGTGATATATTTACCCTGTTGAACATTTGATCTAAAACCACGAAAATTTCCCTGTTGTTTTAATCGTTGTAGCTCATTTTCATACTTTTCTAGCAGACTCATGCCACAACCTCTTGCATATCTTCAACAACATTAACCATTGCTTCTAACAGCGTATCTAATTGCTGTTTTGAAATAACATACGGGGGCATCACATAAACCAGTTTTCCGAAAGGACGAATCCAGATTCCTTTTTCTACAAACTGTTGTTGTAAAGTTTTCATATCGACATTGAAAGTTAATTCAACCACCCCGATTGCACCCAAAACTCGAACATCATTGACATAATCAAGCCGAGACAAAGGCTGTAGATGTTCTTTTAACTGGGATTCGATGCTTTGAATACGAGCTTGCCAGTTTTGAGATAGCAAGAGTTGGGTACTTTTTAATGCGACAGCGCACGCTAAGGGATTCGCCATAAATGTTGGGCCATGCATAAATACCCCTGCCTCACCAAAACTAATCATTTCAGCAACATGAGTTGATGTCAGGGTTGCAGATAAAGTCATATAACCACCAGTTAAAGCTTTACCGATACACATAATGTCAGGTTCTACCCCTGCATGCTCCCAAGCAAATAACTTGCCAGTTCGACCAAACCCTGTCGCAATTTCATCAAAAATGAGTAGAATTTTATATTGTTCGCATAGTTGTTTTGCCTGACGTAAATATTCTGGATGATAAAAGCGCATTCCTCCCGCGCCCTGTACGATGGGCTCCAAGATAAGTGCTGCAATGGTCTGATGCTGTTCAGCCAGTAATTGTTCTAATTCGTGAATATCAGCTTGATCCCATACCTGATCAAATTTGCTTTGTGGTGCTGAAACAAAGAAACGATTAGGCAAACTGCTTCCAAATATTTGATGCATACCCGTTACAGGATCACAAACAGACATGGCATTCCATGTATCGCCATGATATCCAGAACGAGGAGTAACAAAATTAGTCTTCTGAGGACTCCCTTGTGAAGTCCAGTATTGCACAGCCATTTTTAAAGCAACTTCTACTGCGACAGAACCAGAATCAGCATAAAAAATCTTGTCCAGAGTCGGTGGAGTGATGCTGAGTAATAAACGAGCCAAGTCTATTGCAGGTTGATGAGTTAAACCTCCAAACATGATGTGTGACATATTTTCCAACTGTTCACATACTGCTTGATCTAACTCTGGATGATGATAACCATGAATTGCGCACCACCACGATGACATCCCATCTATCAGTTGCTGACCATCTTCTAACTCAATCATTGCTCCACAGGCTTTTTTTACTTTAAATGTAGGCAGTGGATTGAGCATGGAAGTATAGGGATGCCAAATATGCTGCTGATCAAATTGCAGATCGTTTAATTCAGTCATCCTTAACTCCAGTGACACATCAAAATTTTATTTTTTTGATCTTAAACTGCAAGAGATGAAAAAGAAATTGCGAGATCAGCCAAATATTAATGAGATTGTTTTATTTTCTGTAAATAATGGCAGATTTTGTCAGTTACCAGTGCCGACTGAAAAACTGGAAATCCATGTGAACCAGAAATCACATCTACATCTAAAAACTTTGCGCCTAATTGATGAAGTTTTACCGAAACTTTGCAATTAACTAAAACATCTTGTTCAGATAATAGGTGGTACTGAAATCCTTGATAGTTTTTCAGGATATCTACAAGATTAAGCTTCTCTAACAAGACTAAACCGTGTTCCAGTAAAGTAAGTTGTTGCGGTTCAATCAAACTTTGCAAGGTTATGAAGTCTGCTTTACTGGTTGCAACACCCTGACAAACCATATAACCAAACTTTTTCAATGTGGCAATAGCATCGTGCTCAAAGGACTGTTTAAAGTTGATAAACGTTTCCTGTGACATTGCAGGCTGCCATTCAGAATTTTCAACAAAACATGGATTTGAAGCCAAAGTAATCAAAACTTTTTGTTGTTGAAATTGGCGTTGAATCTGATCAACCAATACAGTTGCCAGTTGACCTCCCAATGACCATCCCATGATCACATCATAGTCTTGAGCCAGACTGGTATAATGAGCGAGAACTGTCTCGTCATAGGCATTAAATATATTGATGAGTTTGACATCAAAACCATTCGACACAAGTACGTCTTTTAGTGAATACAACAGTTTTGTTCCACCACCCCAACCTGTAATCAGTAAAATTTTCACAGTTTTTGTTCCATAAATTGATCCTGGTATTTTACAAGGTATTCTTCTATCTTAAACTTTATTGTTTCTTGAAAATTTGCCGCAATGTACTCTTTGTTTTTTTGATCACTCTCCAACGCAGGCATATAACTTATACAATGCATTAGCTCTTCACAATATTGAAATTCCTCATAAATTTTTTCAATGATCTCTGGTAAATCTTCAGTATCAAATTTTTGATAACAATAATAAACTACAATATAAAGCCATTTATCTGTGTTTAGTTCTGCATCAAACCTGGAGAGAGCTTCAATTTTTTTATCAAAATCACCCAACCATATCTTTTCCCCACACAAAACAAGATCAAGTTCATTTTCAAAATAAAGAGATTTTTCACTTAAATTCATCTCAGCGTATAACAAAATGGTTTCATGTTTTAACCATTCTTTTTGATATGCCCAATATAATTCGGCCCAAGTTAGCTTAAAAATAGAAAGTATTTTTATGGGAATATTTATTGAAAAATTCATATATTTTAACGACAGCGCATTATTGTCCAGATCTATTAATAGCTCCGAAGGAAATACCTTCTACTTTTAGTGTTTCTATTGTTTCCGATTTTCTCTCTTCAACTTCTCCTTTCCAAAGCTTTGCATTATCTAACAAATTTGCCTTAAGCTTAATTAAAACAGCGCCTATACCCATTTATTTCTCTCTATTTTAAAGCATCATTTAGCATTGTCGTATAATCTTACATCAAAGGATGATTTCCACTTCCAGTAAAATTTAAAACTTTGCTAAGATCAAACCACATCATAATTCATAAAAGTGGATCATATGAAATATCCCCCAATTTTGCGTATCGGTTTACTTTGTCTCAGCACAGTATTTTATTTTAATTCAATTAGTTATGCAGAAAATTCAATATTTTCTAAATTTGACCAAAACCAGAAACAATGGATAGGTAAGAAATCTCCTGAGTTTAATCTACAAGATCAAAACAGCAAAACACATAAACTGGCAGATTATAAAGGCAAATGGGTTGTCCTCTATTTCTATCCTAAAGATGACTCTCCTGGATGCACTCAGGAAGCCAATGAATTTAAAAAACTCTATCCAGAATTTATTAAAAACAATGCTGTCGTTTTAGGTGTCAGTCTGGATGACGTAAAATCTCATCAAAAATTCTCCGAAAAATTGGGACTACCATTCCCAATACTTGCAGATAATGATCATAAACTCGCTGAACAATTGGGTATTGTACGTAATCTAGGTTTGGTCAAAATTGCAAAACGAGAGACTTTTCTGATCGATCCACAAGGGGTTATTGTTTATCATTATGCAAGTGTTGATACTCAAACACATGCTGGACAAGTATTAGCCGATATTCAAAAACTTAAAAGTACTGTCAAACAATAAAACCAATAAAAAAAGCGCAATCATTATGCGCTTTTTTTATTTTCAGTTATTTAAAAATTTAACTGAATCTTGATGCTTACATTTGTGATTGAATATAGTTTTGTAAACCCACCAGTTCAATCAACCGGATTTGTTTTTCCAACCAATAGGTATGATCTTCTTCAGTATCATTCATTTGTTGACGAAGCATTTCACGGGTTACAAAGTCGCCCTTGTCTTCACAAAGTTTGACACCCTGTGCCAATTTTTCACGTACGTGATATTCAAGTTTAAGGTCAGCTTTAAGGCATGAAACGACATCTGTACCAACTTCAATGTCATCGCGATTCATATTTGGCGTTCCTTCCAAAAATAATACGCGACGAATCAGTGAGTCCGCATGAGATGCTTCTTCCTGCATTTCATGATCAATACGTTCGTAAATTTTACCTAAGCCCCAATCTTCGTACATACGTGAGTGTATAAGATATTGATCACGAGCAGCCAGTTCGCCACCGATCAACATATTTAAATAGTCTATGACTTCTGGATTGCCACGCATTTCAATTTCTCCATACCTTTTCCAGTATTATGGACAAGTTTTATTAATAAT
>NZ_OOGT01000178.1 GCF_900323515.1 Acinetobacter stercoris
AATGTTATAACATTACATATAAGATTGAAAATTTATTTATACGTTCGATGAAGTAAGAAACTTGTTTTTGTGTTTTTGATTAAAAATCAATAAATACAAATATATGAAAATCAATAGAAACTCTAAATCTGCTGATTGTGGTTAGAAAATCTATATATTTGATCGTCAATATTGTTTTTTGAGAACTTATATTTTTCTCGTGAAAATTAGAATTATTTTTTAATGATTAATCAACTCACAGTACTTTACTGCGATTATTGTTGATCATGTCTCAAAAGATTAGGTTGGATATTTCGAGGAAATTTACCTGTAATTTTATTTCAGGTGTGCCATTGTAATTTGAAATTTTTAAATAAATATAATTAATTCATATGGTTGTAATATGCTGTTCATAATAATCAATTAAATTGATCACCTTTTAAATAATTATCGATTTTGTACACAATGAAGCTTTCTACACTTACATTAAGTTTTTTAAGTCTCCTTTATGCAAATACATCTATGGCTTTGGTTGATATTGATCAGACCAAAGAGAGTATAAAAAAACAAAGAAATCAGTGGTTTTCTCATTTAAGTGAAAATGTTGTGACTAAAATACCCGAACAAGGTTCAAAAATAGCAGAGTGGGATAGGCAGGTAAGTAACGAATATAAAAAGATCTCAGGGGAACGTCGAAAATTAGCTGAAGCTGATAAAAACCAGTCACACGCATATGTCTATGACAGTTTTGTCGAAAAAATTTTGGGGAAAAATACGACAAATGTGGACCTGGAGCATGATCAGTCGTTTAACAAGATTACCGCATTATATAAAGAAGCAACTTATGCCTATGATGAAAAGACAAAAAAAACAAGAAGTATAGATTTTATTCTGAAAGATCGATTTGGTCGGGGCAGACCCTATCAGGTGATTGATAAAAATGGAGAATATTTAAAAGATTATACGGATATCGTCGGTTCATCATTTCCCAGCGGGCATACTTTTAATGGATTTAGAGAGGCTGTTCCATTGGCAATGCTGTTTCCTGAAAAGGGCAGTGACATTTTTGCAAGAGCGATCGAGTATGGGGAAAGTCGTGTCATCGTTGGTGCGCACTTTGGCACGGATACCATTGCTTCACGGGTTTTGAATTATCATACGATGGCACAAATACTTGCAGATGACGATCTAAGCAAAATATTTGTTCATCTTGCCAGAGATACACGAAAGAATATTGCCAACGTATGTCAGAATAATATTAAAAACTGTCTGGAGAGCAGCACAGCTTCGCAATATAAAGAGGAGACAGGGTACTATGCTAAAAAAGATCCGACACAGGTTGTACGGATTCTGCCGAACGAAATGCCTCACTCAGCAGCTTATTTATTACGCTTAAGATTTCCATATTTAAGCACTGCACAATGGCAAAGTATTTTGGCAAGTACTGCTTATCCCAGCAATTCACTTGCGGGCTGGAATATCAAAAAAGATGACCCAGATTCATATTGGGGTGTGATCAATTTGCCTAAAGCGTACAATGGACCCTCTTATTTTTATGACACTTTTGTCGTAAATCAGAATAAAAATAATCAAAGTTATGATCTTGCAGGTTTCACAGAATGGGATGTCTGGAAAAATGATATTAGTGGATCAGGGAAACTCATCAAAAATGGTGAAGGTATTTTAACTTTAGCAGGTAATGATTCATTTGCTGGCGTTGAAGTTAATCAAGGAACGTTAACGATTGCAGGGAATAGCCATTATCTTGAAAAATCTGCGGTTAATGGTGGAACTCTAGCAGTCCAGGGTACGTTAAATTCTGCTGTCGATGTTAATAGCAACGGGACATTGGCATTGATGGCAGGCAAGATTGATTCCGCAGTGTCAGTCAATAATCAAGGTATTCTGGTTGGAAATGGTCATATTGCCAAATTAAGAATAAACGCTGGTGGAACAGTATCTCCAGATGCATCTTCTATCGGAACTTTGACTATATTGGATAATGTAACATTCGACAAAAACTCAAATTATCATGTCAATATTTCTCCTGATGGTCGTAGTGACTTTATTCAAAGTTTAGGTTCAGCAACTTTGCATGGCGGGAGTATCAAAGTTTCTCTGGAGAGCGCAAAAAACCTTTTATCAGAAAAAGAAGTAAGAAGTTTAACTGGATCAAAATATAAAATTCTGACTGCGGAAAAGGCAATTACAGGTAAATTTGATCTTACTGAACCCAATTATATGTTTGTTGGAACTCGCCTTGATTATGATCAAAATCAGATCCTGCTCAATATTGGACGAAATGATAAACCTTTTGCCAGTGTTGCAAAAACAGATAATGAAAAAGCGGTTGCTATCGCAGTTGATCAACTCGCGCAAGGTCATCCTGTTTTTGAAAGTATTCTAAAATCACGCTCTGAGCGTGATGCCAGACAGGCATTTCAAGCGCTGACAGGACAAATACACTCGGACATTGCTTCTGATCAAATTAACACCAGTCGACTATTTACAGAGGCATGGAACAATCAACTTCGTTTACAGCAACCAGAAAAAGACAATCAAGCAACAAGCTGGCTTAGACTGGTACGAAACTGGGAGCGCTCATCGACTGATCAAAATGCTTCTGGATACCATGCAACTACGGATGGTGTTTATTTCGGGCTAGATGCTCCATTGATAAATGATGCCCTAAAACTGGGTGTAGCAAGTGGTTATACGCATTCATCATTATCAGGTAATCATGCTAGCGCGAGCAGTGACAATTATCATTTGGGACTATATGCTGGAATGCAGTTGGAAAACTTTGCACTGAGAACTGGTGCGAGTCACATCTGGCATCGCATTGATACATCCCGCTCAGTTAATTATGATGCTCAGTCCGATCGAAATACTGCCAAATATGATGCGCATTCAAATCAGGTCTTTACTGAAGCTGCTTATACGATAAAAACCGATAAAGTCAATTTTGAACCTTTCGCCCATGTTACATATATAAATTTTGATCGAAATAATATTCGTGAACATGGTGGAGCGGCTTCTTTGTCAGGCAAAAAACAGTATATCGATACAACGTTATCTACAGTAGGGTTACGTGCCGAGAGTTCATTTAAAGTTTCTGATTTATCGGATATTCAGCTACGTGGTGAACTGGGGTGGCAGCATTATTATGATGATCTGGATCGAGCAACCCGTCTCAATTTTGGAACTGACCATGCTTCATTCTTGGTTAAAAGTGTACCTGTTTCACGAGATGGTATGCTGATCAAAGTCAGTTCAGACATGGTTGTAAATAAGAATATGCAAGTGTCTTTGGGGTATGAGGGGCTTGTTTCAGATCATTATAAAGATAATAGTGTGAATGCTCATCTGATCTGGAAATTTTAAATAATCTCTCTGCAATTATGATTTGATGATTTACAAAGCCTTATTTTATAAAATAAGGCTTTGTTTTTAGAAAGCAGTAAAAATCTAAAATTAAAATCCAGCCAGTTTCCAGTTATAGCACTATAAAAATACTATCGTAAATGTACAGTTTTATCTTTTAACCAGTCCAATAGGTGCCGCACCGCAGGACGCATCCCTCGTTGTCCTAAATGTACAGCATGAACCATACTTTTCGGTGATTTTAAATCCAGATCAAGTTTCATTAAACGTCCCAAAGCGATGTCATTTTCAACGTAGATCAATGGAATCATAATCATTCCCAGACCATTTAGAGCTGCGCTTCGCATCATGGTCATATCATCAACGATCAGACGGGGTTTTACTTTGAGGTTAACATTTTGTTGATCTTGGTTGACCATTTGCCAATGGGTAATACCACTTGTACCTTTCCAGGTGATAATTGGAATGTTTTCTACTGTTTCTGCCAAAGTGTCTTTAATTTTATTTTGCCAAGTTGGGTGAACAACTAGGCAAAGCTCCATACGTGCTAAAAAAACAGGAACATAATCAAGAGGGTAATCCATTTCAGTTCTTGCCCGAATGACAAAATCAAAGCCTTCGTTATGAATATCTACTTGGCGGTTAGTCGCTTCAATATGTATACAAACTTTACGATACTGTTGCATGTATTTCAGGATTTCTTCGCTAAAGTTATAAAAGTGTAGTAAAGACGGAGGTATTGCTATTTTCACCAGACCACTGGGTTCAACCTGTTGGCTTTCCAGCATGGAAAATGTTTCATCTAACTGGTTGAAAATCTCCAGACTTCGCTCATAAAGAATTTGACCTTGCTCAGTTAAACGGAAGCTACGCGTACTCCGCTCAATTAAGCGTGCACCGATGTCTTGCTCAAGTTGAGAAACATTTCTGCTTAGCGTAGCACGGGATTGTCCCGTGATTTTATGTGCTGCAGAAAAGCCTCCTGCACTGACGACATCTTTAAATATTTTTAAGCTATTTAAATCATTTATGTTTTTCATATACTGCTTATTAGTATCAAAAATGGAATAGTGTGGTCAAATATTAACTCTTCTCATCTAATTTGTACACTTTATAATGCATATGTATCCAATATGATTTATCAATATTTGTTCAAGGAATAAGAAATGAAAAGTACAATTTTAATCGCACAGAAATATGGTCAGGCAGATGTTCTGGAATTTATTACCAATGAATTGCCACCATTATCTGCTGGAATGGCACGTATCCATGTAAAAGCTGCTGGTATTAATCCAATTGATGCACGCCGTATGACAGGTGAGTTTAAGCACTCTCCGATGCCTCAAGCATTTGGTACTGAGTATGCAGGTGTGATTGCTGAAATTGATCCAAATAATGGAATATGGTCAGTGGGTGATGAGGTTCTGGGTTCAGGTGGTGCATTTACACATGCCACTGTGATTGATGTTCCAATTACAAATCTGGTTAAAAAACCTGCAAATCTAAGTTGGGCTGTTGCTGGTACGTTAGCGGGTGTCGGTCAAACAGCGATGACTATTATTGATGAAATGGGACCTGCAAAATCATTATTAGTACATGGTGGTTCTGGTGGCGTAGGTTCGATTACCATTCAATTAGCAAAAGAAAAAGGTATTGATGTCGTTGCGACAGCATCTGCGAGCAATCAGGACTACATCCGTGATTTGGGCGCAACTCCAGTTGTGTATGGAGATGGTCTTATCGAGCGCCTTAAAGAAATCCATCCAGAACCATTTGATGCTTCTATTGATCTGGTTGGAAATGAAGATGCGACACAAGCGTCTTTGGCAACTGTAAAAAGTAACGGGTTTATGGGTTCTACCGCAGGTAAACGTCTTTCATCATCAAAAATACAAGCAGTCTGGGTGAAAAAGAAACCTTCAAATTTAAAATATGTGGTTGAACGTGTTGCTGATGGTCGCTTTAGCTGGGTTGTAAGTCGTGAGTACCCGTTCGCTCAAGCTCAAGATGCCTACAGAGATATTTTAGTTGGTCATACCAAAGGAAAAAGTGTGCTTATTTTTGATTAAGCCAAGATCATTTAAATTATTTCAATAATATAGGTGTCCGACATGAAACTTGAAGTATTTGCTGAAAATCTGGATTTCCCTGAAGGTCCCATTGCACTAAAAGATGGTTCAGCCATTGTGGTTGAACTTAAAGGTCAAGATCTTAAACGCTTATATCCAGATGGTAAGGTTGAAATTATTGCCAAAGTACAGGGTGCACCAAATGGTGCTGCTCTAGGGCCTGATGGAGTGATTTATGTCGCCAATAATGGTGGCATGTCATGGGAAGAGTCCGATGGACTTATTGCACCAGGTCCACAACCAGAGGACTTTATTGGTGGTCGAATTCAGACGATCAGTCCTGATGGCACAGTTAAAGATCTATATACGCATTATGAAGATGGTCCTATTTTAGCCCCCAATGATATTGTGCTCGATGGTCAAGGCGGTTTTTATTTTACTGATCATGGTCAGCGCCGTGATCATGAGATGGATCTTGGTTCTTTGAGTTATGGGCGTTTGGATGGCAGTCTCGTAAAACGCTTGGTATCTCCATTATTTACTCCCAATGGTGTCGGGCTTTCTCCAGATGGCAAGCGTGTCTATGTCTCAGAAACGATTACTGGCCGTATCTGGTGGTGGGAAGTAACAGCAGCGGGTGAATTAAACCTTGAAGGTCATGGTGCGCATCTATTGGCTGGCTTGGGCGGCTTTACATTCTTCGATTCTCTGGCTGTTGATGCTGAAGGTAATGTCAGTGTTGCAACAATGCCTAAAGGTGGTATCACCACTATCTCTCCTGAAGGTGAAGTGATTGATTTTGTAGAGGTTCCACTACGTGATCCGACTGTAACCAATATTTGTTTTGGTGGTGAGGATATGCAAACAGCATATATTACAGCATCAGGAACTGGTCGCTTATACAAAGCAGACTGGCCACGCCGTGGATTGAAACTCCACTATGCAGATGAATTATAAAATATCGAGGATAAGAACATGTCAGACAATACACAATTTAAAGATAAAGTCGTTTTAGTTACTGGTGCAAGTTCAGGTATAGGTAAAGCTGCAGCACTTGAATATGCACGACGTGGTGCAATTGTTGTAGGTGCAGCAAGAGGTGCAGCTGAAGAACTAGAAGCTCTGGCAAAAAAAGAAGGTTTGAATATTAGCTATTTGCAAGCAGATGTTAGTGTCGAGGCAGATGTTGATCATTTAGTCTCTACGATTGTTGAAAAACATGGTCGTCTGGATATTGCATTTAATAATGCAGGTATTTCAGGTGTTCATGCACCAATTGTCAATGCCGAACTTAAAGACTGGGACCGAATCATCGCAGTGAATTTAACCAGCAACTTTTTGTTGATGCGTGCAGAAACTAGACAGATGTTAAAGCAAGGTTCAGGTGCTATCGTGAATACATCTTCAATTGGTGGGTTGACAGGTGCATCAAATCTGGCTGCATACGCGGCCTCAAAATCAGGCTTAATTGGTCTAAGTAAAGTGGTTGCAATGGAATATGCCCGATTCGGTATACGTGTAAATGTTGTTGTGCCTGGCTATACCATTACCCCAATGACTGACAAAACCTCGACTATTATTTCCAATTTCAAAGAGCATTCTGAAGAAGCGACTCCAATGCATCGTGGAGCAGATCCTCTGGAAGTTGCACATTTGGCACTTTGGCTTAGCTCAGATGAAGCGTCTTTTGTGACAGGGCAGGTTGTTGCTGCAGATGGCGGCTACTTGCTTAATGGTATGCCTTTAGTTGAAAAACCTGAAATTCTTTAACAAATAAAGTTAACAAATAAGTGCTGAATATTCTTGAACTTGTGCATGTCTGAACTTTAGTCAAATGGTTCAGAGCATGCACAAGAAAAAATCGAAAAGATATTCTAAGCAAATGGAGATATCACAATGAGTCATGTTGAAAGTAAAATCGAAAATAGTTTTTTTGCAGAAAATTTAGTATCAGGACCTTATGAACGTCTATTTTTAGAACCAGGTCAAGAACAGCAATATATACGAAACTACATTGACTTTCTGGACGGCCGAATCGAATATGTATTTAGAATCGAAGAGTACTACAATCTGATGGTGGTTGGTCTTCAGTCAGCACTTGGGCATGTCTCGCTTGTCGTATTAGAGCCAGAATATGTTGCCAAGCTACCTGATTTTATTCAAAACACAAAAATCATGTTTGTAGTAGATGACATTGAAGCGGTTTATCGTAAAGCTGAAAAAAATGGTATCCCTATTTTACAAAAACGTACGCCAAATATTATGGGTGCTCAAGGACGTTTAGAGCTTGCTCCAGGTTATATCATTGAGTTGGCTGAGGCAACCAATAAAGAATTGTTTAACCCGGATATTGATGCTTTGGGATTACCACCAGCACGTAAGATCATCAAGTAATCGAGATTTAAATTAGGATTGAGCAAATGACCAATGAAAATCAAGTGTTGTCTGGAAAAGTTGCTGTGGTTACAGGTGGGTCAAGATCAATAGGCGCATCTATTGCGAAAAAACTGGCAGATCAGGGGGCGACTGTAGTCATTACCTACAATAGCTCTCCAGAAAAAGCCATTGCTTTGGTGGATGAAATTCAGTCCAGTGGTTCTAAAGCATTAGCCATACAGGCTGATGCAGCTAATCCTGAAGCAGTCCGCAGCGCAATTTTAGAGACAGTTCAAACCTTCGGTGCTATTGATATTCTGGTTAACAATGCGGGTATCAGTATTACTGGTGATATTGAACAGCTTGATTTTGCCGATTATGAAAAAATGATTGCAGTGAATGTCACAGGTGTTTTTGTTGCTACACAAGAAGCTGTTCGACATATGACGTCTGGCGGCCGTATTATTCATATTGGTTCTTCCATGACAAAATATTCTGCATTTGCTACGGCTTCTTTATATACCTTGACCAAAGGTGCAATTAACGGTTTTACAAAGAGCTTGGCTAGAGATTTGGGGCCAAGAGGAATAACTGTAAATACAGTGCTTCCAGGGTCTACCGATACTGACATGAATCCAGAAAATGGTGGTGTAAGCAGTCTTGTTTTACCGACAATTGCACTTGGTCGATATGCAAAAGCTGAAGAAATCGCAAATGTTGTTGCTTTTATTGCAAGTCCAGCAGCATCGTATATGACTGGTTCAGAAGTTTTGGTTGATGGTGGTCATACAGCCTGATTAATGATCTATAGAAAAAGCGCATATGCGCTTTTTCTATTATAAAATGATAAAT
>NZ_OOGT01000441.1 GCF_900323515.1 Acinetobacter stercoris
AGATTAAACTTAGATGTAATAAAGTCAGGAGTAATATTTAAATATTCATCAAAAAGAATTGCCCTTTTAAATGAGGATCTTTCAATTCCTGTCAATTTATGACCAAAATCAATATTACAAAAATATATTTTAGATTTTGACATCTCAACTCCTCACATATAGTAATTCAAATAAGCTACATAACCTGAAAGATTATGTTCTTGATCATCTATACGTGTACGGAAACGGTCATGCCTTACATAAAATGCATTTAATATTTTGTCTGGACGAGCCATATACATTGCAATTTCTGGATAAAAATACCCACTAGAACGCTGAAATTCTACTCTTAATTCAATTAATTCTTTTAAGCTTTCAAATTCTGATTTTTGATATAATTCATCCAGCCCCTGTTCTTTTAATCGCACAACCATTTTGTATGCTGCCATCATCATTTCCAAAAACGTTGCATAGGCTGTTTTACGATTTTTTATAAACTTCATATGCTGAACATAATTATTTATACCAAATTCAAAGTATTCTTTTTCAGGGCATATTTTTGTCAGCTCATTGGTACAGTAGCTTAACCAGTGGTCATGATATTTATCATAATTTTTATTAATAAAATGTTTAAACATAAGTTTAACAGTATCTAATAAGATCTGGTTATGATTAAACTGATAAAGTCTTAATAAACCTAACTCCGCTTCTCCATCATAATATACAATACTAAATTTCTCTTTTACATCTAATGATGGATAGTTTAATTCATGGGTTG
>NZ_OOGT01000138.1 GCF_900323515.1 Acinetobacter stercoris
GATGAAATGTATTCAAATAAGCTTGGGTATTTAAAATATTAATGAATATTTCATAATTGGGGAGAATAATCATGAAAGCAGCTGGCGGAATTATTCAGGTTGTGGTTGCAAATCGGGAGACTTTGCAAGCGAGTTATATGCCTTATATTTTAGGCGGTGGTTTATTTATACCTTCAAGCCAGAGTGTGAGAATTGGAGACGAGGTTTTTCTATTGGCAACATTACCCGAACAATCTCAAAAGATACCACTAACTGGGAAGGTGATCTGGATTTCATATAAAGATATAGGCGAGAAACCTCAAGGGTTTGCGATTCAACTGATTGGTGAAAAAGGCAGCTATTACAAAATGGAAGCAGAAAAACTACTGGCAGGCAGTATGTCATTAGATCTTCCTAGTTATACAATGTAGCCTCATGTTAGATGGATAGGTAATTATTTTGTTTGTTGATACACATTGTCATTTAACCATGCTGGATCTGGAAGCTTATGCCGGGGATCTGAATTTGGCTTTAGCTGCAGCAAGAGAAGCGGGTGTTTCCAGATTCATGGGGATCTCTGTTGATTTGGATGATCATGACAAATTGGCGCAGATAGCAGCAAAACATGATGATGTTGGCTATAGTGTAGGTATTCATCCCTGTGAAGATCCAGATGTTATGGCAAAAGCAACAGTCGAGTATCTGGTTGAACGTGCTCGGACGGAAAAAGTGTGGGCGATTGGTGAAACGGGTCTGGATTACTTCCATAGTCAAGATTTTATTGCTGAACAAAAAGAATGTTTTGTTCGTCATATTCAAGCTTCTAAAATTGTAAAGAAACCTGTCGTGGTTCATACACGCTCTGCAAAACATGATACGGTGGATTTAATCCGTGCAGAGCAGTCAACTCATGGTATCTTGCATTGTTTTACAGAGGATTGGGATACCGCAAAGGCTGTATTAGACATGGGGTACTATATTTCCTTTTCTGGAATTGTATCTTTTAAAAATGCGCAAGATTTACGTGATGTTGCTAAACAAGTTCCTTTAGATCGTGTATTAATAGAAACAGATAGTCCATACCTGGCACCTGTGCCTTATCGAGGAAAAACCAATGAACCAAAGTATGTTCCATATGTAGCAAAAGCTTTAAGTGATGTATATGATAAACCGTTAGAAGAAATTGCATTGATTACGACACGTAATTTTGAGAATCTTCTGAAAATGAAATGAATATTTAAACGGTATAAGATTAAAAAAGAGAGTTATAGCGTGAAGATGGATCGTCAAGCTCAGTTTAGAGCAAGAGAAGTACTTATATTTCAGATAGCTGAGCAATTACTTCTAGAAAACGGTGAGTCTGGGATGACTCTGGATGCACTTGCAGCTGAATTAGATCTTGCGAAAGGAACATTATATAAGCACTTCCAAAGTAAAGATGAGCTCTATATGTTACTGATCATCCGAAATGAGCATATGTTGCTGGAGATGGCAAAAGATGAGGAGAAAAGTTTTCCAGAACACTTAGCCTTTTTTATGCTGCATCATCTTCATCATCCTGAGAGGACGGTGTTATTCCATCAGATAGAGGAGCGGCTTTCAACAACCGGACAAGGTATACAGCAATTATTTAATGAGTTATATCAGGTTCGTAAAGCACGTTTGCGTATTATTATCCGGATGACAGAAGAATATCTTGAATCTATTAATAGTTTGATGACTGTACGTGATTATCTTGCATCAATCTGGTCAATTACTCATGGAGGTGCAGCGATTTTAAACTCTAGTTTCTATCAGCGTTATCTGGGAAGTCGTGACACATTGCGTGTTGCATTGATTGATCAGGCATTGGCGATGCCAAAACACACGGTTTCAGCCGAACAAGTGGCTTAAAGGTATGTTATGAAACGTTCACGACCTTCAATGTATCAAGCAGGTTTTACCCTGATCGAATTGATGGTCGTGATTGTGATTATCAGTCTTTTGGCATCTCTGATTTTGCTAAATATTGATGGAGTTGACCAACGCAAGGCAATGCAGGCAAGAGAATCACTGATTCTGGATCTAAAGAAAATTAATAGAGAAGCCAATGACCAGTCAAGGATTTATGCGCTTGGTATCCAAAGTGCAACGGATGTATCGGCATTTCGCTACACAGTTTTAGAATATAAAAATACACTTTCACATAAAAATTCACGCATTCAGATTATTGAACAAAACAAATGGAAAGCTGTACCTGATTTTCCAATGCGAACATTGCCCGATCGTGTTTCCTTTCGTATTGAACCAGCCGATTATACTTTTGAAAATGCAAATAATAGTGATTTAACAGGTACAAATGCACCACAACTGATCTGGTTTGGAAACGGTGAGGTTAAACCTGTTCGTATACAAATGTATTATGACCAAAAACCTGTGGGTGAGATGATACAGGTTGATTATTTGGGTAAAGTTGATGAAAAAAACTAGACAAGGCTTTACTTTAATCGAGGTGGTCGTCGCTTTGGCAATTTTTGCTATAGCGGCTATGGCTTTAACCAAAGTTGCCATGCAATATACTCAGTCTACCGCAAATTCAATTTTACGAACTAAAGCACAATTTGTAGCCATGAATGAAGTTGCCAAAATGGAAATTAATAAAGAGTGGCTTACAGGAACGGAATCAAAACAAATCACTTCAGAAGGTGAGTCATGGCAAATTGATAAAAAAGCCGAATCTACTATTAGTCCTGATGTACAAAAGGTTACCATTCAGGTAAGCCTGTATAATAACGATTTGGGTAAAGAGGGAGCTGGAATAACCAGTCTGGTTTTCTTTAATTATCCGCAAAAAGCTGATACATAATGAGTAAAAATATTTCTCGAAAATATAAAGCAGGTTTTACACTTGTTGAGCTTTTGGTTGCAATTGCAATCTTTGCCGTACTATCAGCACTAGGGTGGAAGATTTTTGACTACTTAATGAAAGTCAAAGACCGTAATGCTATGCATGAACAAAATCTGGGGGAGTTACAAGAAGCTTATCAGCAAATGCAACGCGATATGTTGCAAATTATCCCGCTGAGCGCAAACATGGGTGGACAAGTTCAACCTGCATTATTATTGAATGATCAACGACTGGCTTTTAGTAAAACTGGTGTTACAGATCCTCTTAAACAAGGGCTTTCACCATATGAACGTATTGAATACAGATATGATGCGCAGGAAAAAAAATTATATCGTTTAAAGTATCCGAATTTAAATGTAACCAATCTTACTCAGCCACAGTCTAGTGTGGTTTTAAAGAATATTGAACAATATCAGGTCAGCATATTAACTCCAGAAGAAATAGATCAATGGCCAGATGCTTCTGTTGATTTAAACAACAAAAATGCAATTCAGTTATTACCGAAAGGTGTCCGTATCCGTGTAAAGGTTCAGGATATAGAATATGAATGGATTTTTAGTTTATTGGACACAGAACTATTAAAAATTTTGAATTTGCAAGGTGCTAGTGATACCAGTAGTAGTGAAGCCTCAGCTGCGAAAAGCAATAATGACAATACACAGCAAAATAATTCGGAAAACTAAATAATGAAAAAAAAGCAGCAGAAAGGTATCGCACTCTTAACTATTCTGATTATGGTTGCTTTAGCTACAATCATTGCTGCTACTATTGCTAAGCGTCAACAAAATACCAATGAAAATACAGCCTACTTGATGAGACAGAACCAGTCTCTCTTATATGCTAAAAGTGCAGAAGCTTTTTTTTCTGAATTATTGATGCAAGATACAAAAACTGCGGGACAAGTAGATCATCTGCAAGAAACATGGGCTCATCCTATGCCTCCATTCTCGGTGGATGGAGGGACGATTTCTGGGCAATTAACGGATGAATCTGGCAAATTTAATCTTAATTCACTGGTGAAAAGTGATGGAAAGCCGAACGAAGTTGCACGGGTATATTTTGAAAAACTTTTGGTTAAAGTGGGATTACCAGCAGAGTTGTCACAAGCTGTAATTGACTGGCAAGATCCTGATGATGAAACAGTTGGTTCCATGGGAGCTGAAAGCAGTTATTATCAAGGATTGAAAAATCCATATTTAGCACCTAACACTAAATTCAGAAGTGTTGAAGAGCTGAAACAGGTCCGTGGTTTTGAAGCGGGGAAATACAATCAAATCGAAGCATTTGTTACTGCTTCGCCTGATATGAATGCAAAAATTAATATTAATACTGCACCTGCTGTTGTATTGGCGAGTATTGATAGTAGCCTGGATGTAAATGCTGTTAATAGTTTGATTCAAGATAAAATATCAAGAATGGAATATTTTAAAAATATCGATGATATGCTGAATTTGGCACCATTTAACGGATTAGGTGAAGATTCAAAAAAAATAGCAAGAGAAATGTTTGATGTGAAAACCAACTTTTTTAAAGCTGAAATTGAGGTGATTATGGATAATCGCAAGCGTCAATTTACTAGCTATCTTTATAGAAATAATCAGAAAGTTTATGTATATACAAGAAGTTTGGCGCCATTTTGAAAATAAATAAAGTGCATAGATCTTGTAAAAATATGTTTATACCTTTTGCTAATTGTCATGAACGTTAAAATCTATGCTCAAGTTGAGCATTTTGCTTTATAATCAAATTTCTCAGAAAATTTGATTATATTGTTTGGCTCATGTTAATTCGTAAGTTATTTAAGTTTGAAAATGCACATATCGTACGCAATTGTACGTCGGATCGTTGTAAGCGATCTATACATGGGCATAGCTATAAAGTTGAGCTATTGCTTAAAGCTTCAAAATTAGATCATGGGCAAATGGTATATGACTTTGGTCTGCTAAAAGGTGTGATCAAGGATATTTTTGACAGTTTTGATCATGCGATTTGTTTTTGGCAAAATGATGATCCTGAATATATAAAAGCATGTAAAACTTTCAGTGCAAGATGGGTATCTTTACCAGTTTCACCATCGGCTGAACAGTTTTCGAGAGTGTTTTTCTTTTTGGCACAGCAAGTGTTAAAGTCAACCGTCACTCAAAACGGGGAGGGTGATGTTGAAGTTTATTCAGTTATTGTGCATGAAACTGATACTGGTTACGCACAAAGCTTTATGGAAGATATTGAAAATCAACAGATGGGCAAACTCAGTTTGGATCAAATCGTATTCTCAGATCAGGTTCAGCAAGAATGGGCAGATCAAGAAATGTATGAAAAACTGAAAAATGGGATCAAATTTCAAAATCCTGAAGTTGATTTACAAGTTCAAATTTAAATTTTGGTTTTGAGAAGATTTAGGATGAAACTTAAATGCAATTAACTGAACAAGAACAACAAAAGCTAGATCAGGTTCGGTTGGATGAAAGTTGGAAAGCAGGTTTGGCAGAGTTTTTACTCGGTTCAAAGATGGATCATTTACGTGAGTTTTTACACAAAGAAAAAAATGATCAAAAAGTGATTTATCCACCGAGTTCACTTATTTTTAATGCACTTAATACAACGCCATTAAACAATGTAAAAGTAGTGATCTTGGGACAAGATCCTTATCATGGTCCACATCAGGCGCATGGCTTAAGTTTTTCTGTGCAAAAAGGGGTTGCTTTACCACCATCTTTGCGTAATATTTTCCATGAGTTGCACTCCGATTTAGGTGTACGTATACCTAATCATGGAGATTTGACGAAATGGGCGGAACAGGGCGTACTTTTACTTAACAGTGTGTTGACTGTTGAGGCTGGGCAGCCTACATCACATCAAAAGCAGGGGTGGGAAGAGTTCACTGATACTGTAATTGATGTGCTAAATGAACAGCGTGAGCATATTGTATTCATTTTATGGGGTGCATATGCACAGCGCAAAGGACAACGTATAAATCCGGAAAAACATCTGATTTTAAAGGCAGCTCACCCATCACCACTGGCTGCAAATCGGGGTGGTTTTTTTGGATGTAAAGCGTTTTCTAAAACCAATAATTATCTGAAACAAAATGGCATTGAGCCAATAGACTGGCAGCTGGACGCATGACAAACTCTCCCGACTCGAACCCGTATCACCCTGACCTTATCGTTGAAGAAGCAAATAATGGGTGGCGAATTGTTCGTTTAAACAGACCAAAATCTTTACATGCACTTGATGAGTCCATCGTGAGTGCATTGTTGAAACTGTTCCAGGATTATCATCATGACGATGCAATCAAGGCAATCTGGTTTGATTCGACTACACCAAAAGCATTCTGTGCTGGAGGTGATGTAAGAAAACTTCGCCAACTGGTGATCAATAACGAAATTGATGCAGCAAACAAGTTTTTTGAACAGGAATATGCCTTAGATCTGCTTTTACATAACTATGCCAAGCCGATTGTGGTTTGGGGTGAAGGTTATGTTATGGGGGGGGGATTGGGGCTATTTATGGCCGCTCCATTTAGGCTGGTAACCCCTTATTCTCGATTGGCAATGCCAGAGATTAATATCGGGTTATATCCAGATGTTGGCGCAACCCGTTTTCTGGCTGATCGTGGAGCAGTTGGTCTATTTACAGGCTTAACGGGCTCGATAATGACCGCGGCCGGAGCATATAGCATCGGCTGGGCAACTCATGTTTGCGATGCTCAGCGAGATGTTGTTTTGCAGAAGTTATTGAATATTGACTGGGATCATTATCCTGCAGGTGATTTTAGAGCGCTGGATGACACATTAAATAGCTTGCATCGCCCAGTTGCACCAGGACCACTTCAGAACTCGCTTGATGTAATTCATAGTGTAAGTCGCGGAGTGAACTTCCAGCATGATTATGAAGCAATTGTTGGTTTGAGTGATGCACGTAGTGACTGGTTACGTCAGGCAAGTGAAAACCTGCAAAAAGGTTCGCCTGCAACTGCTGCGATTACTTGGCTATTATGGCAGTGGGGTAAACAGGTGCATTCATGGAATGAGGTTTTTGAGCTTGAAACCCAGATTTCTGATTGGAAAATCCGTCATCCTGACTTCGTGGAGGGGGTTCGTGCCCGTTTGGTTGACAAAGACTTGTCGCCAGAATGGAAAAAAACACCTGACTTCAGTTTGAAAGGGATTTTAGGAGATTTTCCTCCTGTAACAACGAATGAAAGCTGGAATGCTTTGTTGAAACAATATGGTGTAATTTAAGTTTCAATGTTTACCTTGAATCAAGAAGACGAGAAATGGATGCAGTTTGCTTATGAGCAAGCTGCATTTTCTGCTTCTATAGGGGAAATTCCTGTAGGCGCGGTAATTGTTAGTGCCGGGAAAATTATTGGAAGAGGGCATAATTCACCTATCCAGCATAATGACCCTACGGCACATGCTGAAATTATGGCGATTCGTGATGCATGTGCAAATATACATAATTATAGATTACCTGAAGATGCGACACTTTATGTCACACTGGAACCTTGTACCATGTGTGTAGGTGCATTGATCCATGCCAGAGTATCTCGAGTTGTATTTGCAGCAACAGAACCTAAAGCAGGGTCTTTAGTCAGTGCACGCCAATTATTGGAGCATGGATATTATAATCATCGTTTTGTATTTGTTGGCGGGTGCTTGCAGGAGCAGTGTTCACATCAACTATCATCCTTTTTTAAGGATCGACGTGAACAAAAAAAGATGCAGCGTTTACAACAAAAGTCCTTAAATGACTTGGAAAAATAATTTAAACTGCTTCTGCTTTTGACAATAAAAATTGTCAATATTTTTAGCTATCAGGAAGTAATAACAATGAATTCGATTCAAGTCAAAAAAGAATTTAATGCCCCAATTGATCAAGTATTTGATTTGTTATCAAAACATGCAACATATAATGTGGCATTTGCACCGATTCAGGTCGTTCGAATTAAGGATTCAGAAGATCCAGAACGTCCAGATGGAATCGGTTCGGTACGCAAAATGGGATTTGGTCCAATTAAGCCTATTCAGGAGCAAATTACTGTCATGAAAGTGAATGAAAGGATTGAATATAAGTTAATTAAAAATCCATTGATTAAACATCATTTGGGCGTTATCGAGTTTAAAGAGCTAACAGCAAATAAAACATTAGTGACTTATACGATTGAATTGCAAGCACGTGCACCGTTTGTGAGCCAAATAATACTTGCACAGCTTAAACGAGCGATTAAACTAGGTTTTTCAAAACTGGCGAAATCTGTATAAAACAGAGGAATCAATGACAACTCAAATTATTACAATCGATGGACCAAGTGGTTCAGGAAAAGGAACATTGGCTGCGAAATTGGCTAAACACTATCAATTTCATTTGCTAGATTCAGGTGCTTTGTATCGATTGCTTGGATTGTCATTATTTAAAACTGATCTTCTAGAAAGGTTAGACGAGCATGATGTTTTGCAACAGAGTGTAAAAATTGCAACAAATTTAGACATCAGATTTATTAGCCACAAAGATGCTACTCAGGTTTTACTTGATGGTGAAGATGTGACCCAGATTATTCGTACGGAACAAGTTGGGGAATATGCGTCGAAAGTTGCAGCTGTTCCAGAATTAAGAGCAGCATTGGTTGATCGTCAGCATGCATTTGCAGAGGAACCTGGTCTTGTTGCAGATGGCCGAGATATGGCTACATCAATTTTTCCTAATGCAAAAGTGAAAATTTATCTAACTGCATCAGCTGAATCACGTGCATCCAGACGTGTAAAACAGTTGCAGGGTATGGGTTTGGATGCTAAAATAAGCGACATTTTGGCTAACATACAGGCACGCGATAAGCGAGATATGGAACGTACCGTAGCTCCTTTAAAGCCGGCTGAAGATGCTTATATCATTGATAGTTCTGAATTATCTATTGAAGAAGTCTTTGGTTTGATGATCAATTACGCAGATCAGCAATTAGCTAAATAACAGATATTAGTGGAAGCATAGCTAGATCAGTTTTATTAGGGACTATGTGGAAACTTAACTAAACCGGCCTTGTCTGATCCAAGACCGCTGACTTTACTAGGTATAACATGACCGAATCTTTTGCAGCCCTCTTTGAAGAAAGCGAATTAAACCTCAACGTAGAAAAGGGTGCAGTCATCCAAGGTGTTGTTGTTAGCATCGATTCTGACTGGGTAACTGTTGATACAGGCCTTAAATCTGAAGGTGTTGTAGCACGTTCTGAATTCTTAAATGACCAACGTGAACTTGAAGTTAATGTTGGTGACACTGTAGACGTTGTAGTTGAAGCGCTTGACAACGGTATGGGTCAAACAGTTTTATCACGTGAAAAAGCAAAACGTGCTGAAACTTGGACTAAACTTGAAAAAATCTTTGAAGATGGCGAAATCGTTACTGGTGTTATCTCTGGTAAAGTTAAAGGCGGTTTCACTGTTGACATCGGTCCAGTTCGTGCGTTCTTGCCTGGTTCATTGGTAGACACTCGTCCTATCCGTGACACTACTCACCTTGAAGGTAAAGAGTTAGAGTTTAAAGTAATCAAATTAGATGCAAAACGTAACAACGTTGTTGTATCTCGCCGTGCTGTTATGGAAGCTGAGTCTTCAGCTGACCGTGAAGCATTACTTTCTCAACTTGAAGAAGGTCAAACAGTTACAGGTACGATCAAAAACCTTACTGATTACGGTGCATTCGTTGACCTTGGCGGTATCGATGGTCTTCTACATATCACAGATATGGCTTGGAAACGCATCAAACACCCTTCAGAAGTTGTTGAAGTGGGTCAAGAAGTTACTGTTAAAGTACTTAAATTTGACAAAGAACGTAACCGCGTATCTTTAGGTCTTAAACAATTAGGCGAAGATCCGTGGTTAGCGATCATGAGCCGTTATCCTAAAGGTTCTATCGTTAAAGCTCGCGTTACTAACCTAACTGACTACGGTTGCTTTGCTGAGATCGCTGAAGGTGTTGAAGGTTTAGTACACGTTTCAGAAATGGATCATACCAACAAAAACATCCATCCATCTAAAGTTGTTCAGATTGGTGATGAAGTTGATGTCATGGTTCTTGAAGTTGATGAAGAGCGTCGTCGTATTTCTCTTGGTATCAAACAAACTCGTGCTAACCCATGGGAAGAGTTTGCTAAAAACCATGACAAAGGCGAAAAAGTTTCTGGTACTATCAAATCAATCACTGATTTTGGTATCTTCATCGGTTTACCTGGCGGTATCGATGGTCTTGTTCACTTGTCTGACATTTCTTGGAATGAACAAGGTGAAGAAGCAATCCGTCGTTACAAGAAAGGTGATACAGTTGAAGCAGTTATCTTGTCTGTAGATGCAGAAGGTAACCGTATCAGCCTTGGTATCAAACAATTGAACAGCGATCCGTTTAACGATTTCTTGGCTGCTAATGAACGCGGTGCTCTTGTAAAAGGTACTGTAACTGCAGTTGATGCTCGTGGTGCAACTGTTAAATTGGCTGACGAAGTTGAAGCTCAATTAAAAGCTTCTGAAATCAACCGTGACCGTGTTGAAGATGCAACCAAGTTCCTGGAAGTTGGTCAAGAAGTTGAAGCGAAGATCATTAACGTTGATCGTAAATCTCGTTCTATCAACTTGTCTATCAAAGCGAAAGACGAAGCTGAAGAGAAAGAAGCAGTTGCTAACTTACGTCAAGCAACTACTGCTCAAGACAATGGTCCTAAGACTATTGGTGACTTGATCAAAGCTCAAATGGGCAACTAAAAGTTGAGTGTAAAACATATTTTTTAATGTAAATTAATAAATATTTTTACACAAATACTG
>NZ_OOGT01000104.1 GCF_900323515.1 Acinetobacter stercoris
CAGAGAATCACATTATTATTTTAAATAAATTTATTTTTTAAACTAAAATAATATTTATTTTTTATTTTTTACAAATAAAATAGTTTTAGCAACTATTCTCAAAAATATGTGAGAAATAACATGTTAAAAATAAAGACCTTTGCATTTTATATTTATTCTTCTTATTTTATTATTAGTATTCTAACTTTAATATCATTACACGCGCTTGCAAATACCTCTCCAATAAACAGTGCAACAATACCTCAGGCAACTTGGTTTCGTTATTATGATCAAAACGGTATCGCTAATTTGAGTAATACGGTTAAACCTGCACATATTGAACATGGATACGATATACTTGATCAAAACATGATCCTGATTAGAAAAGTATCCCCATACAATAAAAACACCTATAAAAATAATGCTGCTCATAGAGAAAAAATAGTCAAGCAACAACAACTTGATCTCAAATATAAAAGTGCTTATGGCAACAGTAAAACAGCAGTGACAAGAAGAGATGAACACTTAAAGGCACTTTCATTACAGTTGAAAAATCAGCAACTTGAATTACAACAATTGCAAAAAAATCATTTATTGCTTAAACAACAGATACAACTCCACCCTAACAAACAAGGCATACCTAAAAGTCTGCAAATCGCACTTGTACAGAATGAGAAGAATATTGAAAACTCGAAAAATAATATTCAATTGTTACAAACGCGCTATCGCCAAACTAATGTTCAATACGACACAATAATTAACCGTCTGAAATCTCTTGAATAATGTACAATTCTTTCGGTTTTGCAATCTGTTTATAAGGAACGATATATATGCGAAATACACGTGGTATAGCATTTATGTCACGCAGTTTTCTGGTTATAACTGTACTTTGTCATTCATTTTTTTTGTCTGCGTGCCAAAAAAAAGAACAGGCAACTGACATACGTCCAGCAACTAAACAGGTTGAATTGATATCTCAAGATATTATCCAGGTAAAGCAAGGAGCTTCCTCTATCCAAACACCTTTTACCGGAACCATTCGGGCAATAAATCAAAGTAGTATTCAGTCTCAAGTTACTGCAACGGCGACCCAAGTCTATGTAGAAGTTGGTCAGACTGTACAAAAAGGGCAAATATTGCTTCGATTAAACAATCAGGATAATGCTGCCCGGCTGGCTCAGAATCAGGCAAATTTAAGTTCAGCTCAAGCTCAGGCTGATCAAGCCCACAATATGCTACAACGCAAAAAACGTTTATATGATCAAGGGTTTATCTCGAAAGTCGAATATGAGCAAAGTCAGGTCGATTACAAGGGACAACTTGAAAATGTAAAAGCACAACAAGCCAATGTAGATATTGCAAAAAAAGCTGATCAGGATGGAATAATTAAAAGCCCGATTACAGGTGTAATTATCAAACGTCAAGTTGATGCAGGTCAGACTGTCGCAACAGGACAAACCTTATTTGAAATTCTTGACCCAGATCATCTTGAAATACAGGCTAAATTACCCGTTGATCAGCAATCCGCATTGAAAGTTGGTCGTAGAATTGAATATAACATTCAGGGAAATACTCAAAAGTTCAGTGCAACTTTGAGTAGAATCTCTCCTGTTGCAGATCAGGTCAGTCGTCAGATTGAATTTTTTGCAACACCAAATGAAAAAATAAATTCATTAAGTATCGGCTCATTTATAGATGGGAAAATTATTGGGGACAATCAAATTCAGGGACAGATTGTACCGTTAGACACAATTCTTGACATTAAAAATAAAGCTTATGTCTGGGTAATTCGGGATCATAAAGTCCAGCAAGTATTTATTCAGGTCTTAGACCAGCGCTTGAATGACAATATCGCAGTTGTTTCTGGCTTAAATAAAGGTGATCTGGTAAGTACAGTAAAACTTAAGCCTGAAGACATTAACAAACCAGTCGTCATATCAGAAAAATAATAAAGGAAGATTGTGATGTGGTTTACCCGAATCAGTGTTAAATATCCCGTTTTTACCATCATGATGATGTTTTGCCTGATGGTATTAGGGCTTGCATCTTGGCAACGGATGAGCGTTGAAGAATTTCCAGATGTGGATTTCCCTTTTGTGGTGATCTATACCAATTATGCTGGAGCATCACCTGAAGCAGTAGAATCGGAAGTGACAAAAAAACTGGAAGACCAGATCAATACCATTTCAGGTTTAAAACAGATTACTTCACAGTCAAGTGAAGGTCTATCCATGATAGTTGCTCAATTCAATCTGGATGTTTCATCTAATACTGCAGCTCAGGATGTACGCGAGAAAATATCTTCTGTCAGTGCTAACTTCCGTGAAGAAATAGATAAACCGGTAGTCGAACGCTACGACCCTACTGCCAATCCGATCATGTCAGTCGTATTCGAATCTGACAAAATGAATTTACAGGAACTAAGTACGTATATTGACCAAAAGCTGATTCCTCAATTGAGAACTGTTTCTGGTGTCGGTTCAGTTAATTTGCTGGGTGATGCTAAAAGACAAATTCGTATACAGGTTAACCCATTAAAGCTGCAAAGTTACGGGATTGGAGTCGATCAGGTCATCAATACACTTAGAAATGAGAATGTCCAAGTTCCCAGTGGTACCTTACATCAAGGCTCTTCTGAAATGGTGGTTGAGATACAATCCAAAGTAATCAATCCCATCTCATTTGGTGATTTGATTGTCGCCAATAAAAATGGCAGTCCTATACTTCTAAAACAGGTTGCCGATGTAACTGACAGTCAAGCAGAACAGGAATCTGGCGCGTTTCTGAATGGTAAGGCAGCTGTTTCAATTGATATTCTTAGAAGCTCTGATTCAAATGTCATTCAAGTTGTTGACAATACCTATAAAGTTTTAGACCAAATCAAGCAACAACTTCCTGAGGGCATGTACTTAAAGGTTGTCGTGGACAGTTCAAAATCGATTCGGGGGACGATCGTTGATGTTGCACGAACCATTCTTGAAGGTGCAATTTTAGCAGTTATTATTGTTTTATTATTTTTAGGCTCGTTCCGTTCAACTGTAATCACAGGTTTAACTCTTCCTATCGCCCTACTTGGCACACTCACCTTTATCTGGGCTTTCGGTTTTTCTATCAACATGATGACATTGCTTGCACTTTCACTGTGTATCGGTCTTTTGATTGATGATGCAATCGTTGTACGGGAAAATATTGTCCGTCATACAGAAATGGGACAAGACCACGTGACTGCAGCATTGGAAGGAACAAAAGAAATCGGGCTTGCAGTACTGGCAACCACCTTAACCATTGTTGCGGTATTCCTTCCAGTCGCGTTTATGGGGGGAATTATTGGTAGATTTTTCTATCAGTTTGGAGTGACTGTTAGTATTGCTGTCCTCATTTCCATGTTTGTCAGTTTTACTTTAGATCCTATGCTTTCAGCACACTGGGCTGAAAAACATGACCCCAATAAAAAACCATCTGCTATCAAACGTTTTTTTAATTGGTTTTCTGACAGACTAGATGCTCTAAATCATTTTTATGCCAAGCTACTTAAGCTTGCTTTACGCTTTAGACTAGTCACTGTTGCGATTGCAATCGCTTCATTATTTGGTGCATTTGCATTATCGAAAATGATTGGTACCGAGTTCGTACCCGTCCCTGACAAGGGTTCTATCCGGATCAAGTTTGAAACTCCTGTTGATGCCTCATTGCAATATACTCAAGCAAAGCTGCAACAAGTCGAGAAAATTATACGACAACATCCTCAAGTGCAATCAACCTATGGTGTCATTAACGCAACAACCAACAAAGGTAAAAACCATGTTTCATTGCGTGTCGAATTAACACCTCGTCAGGAAAGGGCTCAGACACTCAATGATTTAAATAATGAATTCCGTGCCCGTTTAACCTCAATTGCAGGAATCACGGTAACATCTGTCGCATCTGCTGATGAGGTTGTTTCAGGTGGTCAAAAACCGATTATGATCTCAATTAAGGGACAAGATCTTGATGAATTACAAAATATTTCCGATCAGTTTATGACTGAAATGGCGAAAATAAATGGAATTGTTGATCTGGAAAGCTCACTCAAGGAACCAAAGCCGACTTTATCCTTGAGCGTGAACCGTTTACTGGCAAATGACCTTGGTTTATCTGTAAGCCAGATTGCCAATGTTGTCCGTCCACTTTTGGCAGGTGATAACGTCACCACCTGGGAAGATGATCGTGGTGAAACCTACGATGTAAATTTACGACTTAGTCAGGATAAACGATCATTACCTACTGATATTCAGAGTTTGTATATCAATTCCAATAAAACAGATAGCAATGGTCAAAGTATACTGATACCACTTTCCACAGTAACAACGATGCAAGAAACTTTAGGTGCGTCACAAATCAATCGCCGAGATTTATCTCGTGAAATTTTAATCCAAGCCAACACATCAGGACGACCTACAGGTGATATTGGTCAGGATATTCAAAAACTTCAGGAAAATTTCAAATTACCAGCTGGATATAGTTTTGATACACAAGGTGCAAATAAAGATATGGCAGAATCGGCAGGCTATGCTCTCACCGCCATCACCTTATCCATCGTGTTTATCTATATTGTATTGGGCTCACAGTTTAATAGCTTCATTCATCCTGCTGCGATCATGATGTCATTGCCTTTATCACTGATCGGAGTATTTCTGGCATTGTTTCTATTTAGAAGTACCATGAACTTATTTTCCATCATTGGCATCATTATGCTGATGGGTTTAGTCACAAAAAATGCCATTCTCCTGATTGATTTTATAAAAAAAGCGATGGAACGGGGTATCGACCGATACGATGCTATCATTCAGGCTGGTACAATCCGTTTACGCCCTATTTTAATGACGACCAGTGCCATGGTCATGGGTATGGTTCCCCTTGCCTTGGGAGTAGGAGAAGGTGGAGAACAAAGTGCGCCAATGGCTCACGCAGTAATCGGGGGGGTGATTACTTCAACGTTACTAACTTTGGTGGTCGTTCCTGTTATTTTTACTTATTTAGACGATTTCAAGAATTTTATGATGCGACAATTCAGAAAAATTACTTCTTAGATCAGAATTTTAAAACAAGCAGACATTATCAATGTTCATGCAATTTTTTTATCGTATAATCTAGCCTTTAATGCTTAAAAAATTAGGACAGTTTCCATGCGCGCGAGTCGCTTTTTATTTGCAACGTTAAGAGAAACCCCAAACGATGCTGAGGTCATTTCACATCAGCTTATGTTACGTGCGGGGATGATTCGTAAATTGGCTTCAGGTTTATATACCTGGTTGCCGATGGGTGTACGTGTGTTAAATAAAGTCGAAGCGATTGTACGTGAGGAAATGAACCGCTCTGGTTCTCTCGAAGTACTCATGCCCGTGACTCAACCCGCAAGCCTTTGGGAGGAATCAGGTCGTTATGTTCAATACGGTCCTGAATTGCTTCGTTTTAAAGATCGTCATGACAACCCATTTGTACTTGGTCCTACTCATGAAGAGGTAATCACGGATCTGGCACGTAATGAACTAAAAAGTTACAAACAGCTGCCGATGAATTTTTATCAGATTCAAACCAAGTTCCGTGATGAGATCCGCCCACGCTTCGGAGTGATGCGCTCACGTGAATTTATCATGAAAGATGCATATTCATTCCATATAGATCAAGCCTCATTACAAGAAACTTATGATGTCATGTATGACACATATTGTCGTATTTTTACTCGTTTAGGCTTGGATTTCCGTCCTGTACAAGCTGATACCGGATCTATCGGTGGTTCTGGTTCGCATGAGTTTCATGTACTTGCTTCAAGTGGTGAAGACGATATCGTATTTTCTACTGAATCAGATTACGCAGCAAATGTAGAAAAAGCGGAAGCAATACTGGTTGGCGAACGTGCAGCACCAACTCAAGAGTTTAAAATTGTTGAAACACCAAACCAGAAAACTATCGAAAGTGTTTGTGAGTTTTTAAATGCAGATCCTGAACAGTCTGTAAAAGCACTTTTAGTTCAAGGTATCGCTGATGAAAAAGGTCACGTACCTGTTATTGCATTATTCCTGCGTGGCGACCATGAACTAAATGAAATCAAAGCTGAACATCATCCACTCATTGCATCTCCACTTACATTTGCAACAGAAGCACAGTTACAAGAAAATGCTCTAACAGCGGGATTCTGCGGTCCTCAAGGTCTGGTTGAAAAAGGTTTAACCGTTATAGTAGATCGCGCTGCTTCTGTCCTCTCTGACTTTATTGCAGGAGCAAATGAAGCTGATAAACATGCAACTGGAGTAAACTGGGAACGTGATGCCAAATATACAGAAGTCTTTGATTTACGTAATGTTGTAGATGGCGATCCTTCTCCAGATGGTAAAGGTGTTTTACAAATTAAACGCGGAATCGAAGTAGGTCATATTTTCCAGTTAGGTCAAAAATATTCAGAAGCTTTGGGCTGCAAGGTTTTAGGTGAAGATGGTAAACCTGTGACCGTAACCATGGGTTGCTATGGTATAGGGGTAACACGTGTTGTTGCTTCAGCAATTGAACAAAACTATGATGATAAAGGTATTATCTGGCCATCAGCTATTGCACCTTTTGAAATTGCTATCGTTCCAATGAATGCCCATAAATCACCTAAAACCATGCAGGCAGCAGAAGATTTATATGCTGAACTACAAGCTCAGGGCTTCGATGTACTACTCGATGACCGTAATGAACGACCAGGGGTTAAATTCTCTGATATTGAATTAACAGGTATTCCACATCGTATCGTTATTGGTGAAAAAGGTTTGGATGCAGGTACTTTCGAATATAAAGGACGTACTGATGCTGAATCAGTAAATATCTCAAAAGAAGAGTTACTGGCTAAACTTAAAGCATAAATAAAGTTATAAAAAAATCCGCTTCAACTGAAGCGGATTTTTTATAAATATAAAGATTAGAATACGAATGCACCATCACGAGGTGTAATTGTCATTTGAGAACTTATACGTCCCCCTGTCACGGCCACTTCACCTAAACGCTGTGCGCTTCCTACAACAGGATTAAGTGTTGTTGAATCGGTTACACCTGTCGTTGGATATAGATTGACATCTTTAGCCCGAAATACTCCCGCAGGCGTTTTTTGAGGATTCAATAAAAAACTATAGTTAAAGCCAGCACTATTTTTATTAACAATAATACTATTATCAAAAGCAATTGAACCTGACAAATTATCCAGCCCTAGAGTCGAACCATCAGGATCAGATAACTGAATCGCATTATTCATAAATGATGAAGAGTTCAAATCCATCTGACCAACAACATTAAGTGCTGTTGCGCCATCAACCAAACCTTCCTGACTAGCTAATAATGGTCTAGGAATAAGTGCAAAATTGATTCCACCATTGAGTTTTAACTTGATTCCAGCCAATACATCATTATTTGTAGTAAAACTATTTGATGGTGCATAACACCCACCACCTACTGGACAAGTCTTATATCTCGCGCCTGGTAAATAGCCGGCAGCAAGCTGTGCTGCAATAATCATTTTTAGACTTGGCATGCTGACATTAATTTGCCCGTTTTCAAGTCCGATACTGCCATAACCATTTAATAGCATATTGATGTTTCTTAGACCAATATAGTAATCAGTGGGTGTAACTGTGCCAGCTGTTTTGTAGTTTTTATTGTCACCACCATCAATTAACATGATCGATGTTGTCTTTGAACCATCCTTACTTACACCTTGTGTACTAATACCAGCACTAAATCCAATACGTTCAGAGCCACTTACAGGAGTAATCGTTGGGGCAGGATGATTTGCTGTTCCTTTAGCAACTGTAAAATCTTTTACTCCATCCGATTTTTTCCCATATATTGCTAAATTGGCATTTAAATTGTAAATAGGTAATGCCAATCCCCATTTTGCTGCAGTTGTCGATGGTAGTTTGGATGGATCAGTTACATCAGATGTCGCAATAAACTGCCCCTGTTTAGATACAGCATTAAAATTCATGCCACGAACGGATACAACAACACTTGGAATCGCTGTTGCCGCTATAACCTGCGTAAAATCACTGGCTGTTGCCATAGGGTTCGGCGTATTCGGATTAGTTTTTGCCTGTGAACTGGTATTTCCCAGGGTACTGTTACTTAACATTTCATTAATTGGTAATAGAATCGAAGTCGTATTCACAAGGTTTAAATAAACACCTCCTGCAACACCATTATTCACTTCATCCATGCTTAAACCACCATGAGCAGTGTTTAAAGCAATATCTTCCGTCTCCGTTCCTTTTATACCAGAACGTGTCTGCAATGCAGTAATATTCTTAAATCTCAAACCATAACCATAAGCACCTGCCCCACCCAACTCTAATGAAATCTGCTGGTCTGGACTGAGTGATGTATCTGTTGCATTGGTAAATTGACCTGACATTGCAAACCTTAATCCTGTAGCTCCCGCTACCGAATTCCCTGCCACTGTTCCCAGTAAGTTATTAGAGGTATCTGTTGCACCAAACTGCAATGTACCATTAATAATTCGACCATTCGCACCAGCCTGAATGATACCTCGATCATTAACAGTAAATTCCAGATTTATCCCGGGTCTTAAAGTTGTTGTGTCGCGAATAAAATCAGCATAACCACCTGCTCCAGTCTGGAGTGTCAATCCTTTTACAGGATCTATTCCCATCGTACCCATAGCCTGAAAATTAAAATTGAAGTTTTTCATGGCTAAAGTGTTACTGACATTATCCTTATCTTTCTGGGTTAAACCTATTTTTACACCTTTGATAAATAAATTCAGATAGGCTCGATCATTTGAGCTGAACAATCCATTGGTTGATGTAAAATTGAGACCAATCGGATTGTATGCCTCTACACTCAAACTACCCATCGATGCTTCGCCATCAGAACATGTAGCTGTTTGGCAGATGCTAAAACTGGCAATATTGGCTTTTCCCAACGTTGTATTTAAATTTAAATTTAAACCTGGTGTCGAAGTCGCAGCATTAGTAAATATATCCAGACTTAAATCAGTCCCCATATTCTTTCCAGCTGGTAAGTTTCCCCTGTCCATACTGATTTTGTTCAGATTGGCATATAAACTCTGATTACCTGATGTAGTCGGATTCCCAGCTTGATCTACCCAAGAAACACGGTCAATATTTACATTTGTGTAGACAATATTTGCCGTAATACCATCTTGCCCATCCATAGCACGCATATCATTATCATTCATTTCCTGAAGTGCATATGCTGAAGGCATAAAAACCAACATACTAGACATCAATGTTGAAAGTAAAAATGATTTTTTTGCTTGTATTTTCTTTGTCATTTTTATCGTTCCTTTCACTCCGGTGCCTTAGCAGCGAGGATGTGTTCCATCACAGCTAAACATCATAAACTTTCCGTTAATCGCCAGATTTCCATTGATCATCATTCCAGTAAAGCCCGTTTCTTTACCTCGATCATAGACAGACGGATTTGTTGAAGCATAAGTCGCATTCTTCAGATATCCATACTGATTGGGATCATTCGGATTTGTAGGAGCACCACTACCATCGGCATTAGTCACAAAAGCATCCTGTTCAATGGACATGGCATTAAATCCGAATTTTTTAATCACGATTGGCATCGCTGAGCTTAAGCTCAATTGAATAGCTGGTTTTAAAATTTGTGAATTAGTAGAACCTTTAGCTGTATAAAGTAGATCTACACCATCCAAGCCAAGCTTTTGTAAATTGATCTGTCCTTGAATCCCCTTAAAAACCAGCCAGAGTTTACGACCAGAAGTACTACTCGCAACAGTCCAGGTATCATTAACTCCAGCACCTGCTTGCTGTGTGACAAATCGGTTATTTAAGGAAACTGCCAGATTACAGTAGGCTGAGTTATTACAGACACCATTTGCACCATTGTCATATTGTCCATTTGCATCTTGGTTAAGACTCAGATTTAAGGAGATATCAGCGCCAGCCTGACCTTGTACTTTTTGTAAATCTGCATTATCCATAGCAACAAGCTCGGCATGGGCAGTACTCAAGCCAGCAAGTAATAACAATATTAAACTTTTCTTCATTGTTATTCCCCTACAAGCCTTTGGTTGTAAATTTCATATGTTGAATTAAAATGCCATCAATTACCGCCGACCCAAAGTTAGTTGTTGCCATATTGCTTGAAGTCACTGGGGTATTTAAATTTGCTGTCGGAGGTCCGACGAATGAAATACCAGCAGCATCTGCCCCTGTATAAGCAGTTAATGTATTTTTAACAGGGTCATAGTTAGTAGAGCCAATAGTTATACTGCTATGTGTCGCAGAATAAATAGGTTTTGCATTGGCATCTGTACTGGTTGACGGAGCATTATTACCTTGATACCCAGCAACTGCACTGCTTCCACAAACATAAATATTACAAGTCGAGCCATGATAAGTCGCTGTCGAAGACAAAGCCGTTGATAATGGTTGACTATAATCTGTATAAATCATCTGGTAGATACTTGCCTTATTTGGAATACGCGCAAGCTCCAGACTAAAATTTCGACCATCCGAACTCAACACTAAAGGCTGGTATGTTGAACCAAGAACAATATTGGCATTTAAATTATAGATATATAAGCCTTCGTAGCCGTTAAAATTAGGCGCAGCCGATTTAGTTACTGCCGGACTGTTTAAAAGACCTGCCGATGGATCAGTATTGCTCATTTCCTGAGTGCTTAAACGAAGTACGGAGTTATTGGTTGTTGTTGAACGTATACTTCTTGAGTCACCACTATTGATTCTTAATAATCCAGATAAACCTAAGGAATTATTATAGAAAGTACTCATACCTGGAGAGTTAGGGTTACCATTGGCATCTAAAATCACTCCGCCTAAAGTTTGAAACAGCTGTAATCTTGATCCATTAATACTAAAGTTGTTCCAGATCATTTGAAGACGTAATCTATTTGCTCTGGCTGCATCAGAAGTTCCAGCTGTTTCACCCAGTTGATATAACTTACTATCAGTTGGAGATTTACTTTGATCTAAAACAAATGCATCTGCCCACGCTGCCAGTTTCAATTTATATGCATCCGCACCTGCAGCATTTGGAGTTCCAGGCGTTAAGAGTTGGCCAGTATTTGGATCTCTTTTATAAATATCTTCATATAATGGAGCTTCTAAGGCAAGGAATGGAACCTTACAATTGGCATCCGATGCCCCACCACACGTTGAGCCAGGATTAAAGTTTGGTACATTGGTTGCAGTCCCCACTTTAAAAACCCACGGATTTTCAGCAGTTCCCCAGCTTGTTATTTGTGCATCAGCCGCATTGTTTGCGATACGTGTCTGAGTGTTATTATCCGACTTTGATAGAGCTAAACCATATATAAATAAATCAGCTTTACCCACTGAATGACCATCTGGTCGATTTAAAGCTGTAGATGATAGAGGCCCTACAGGCGTAAAGTGAATATATCCAATATCATTGGTACGGTCAGCAAAAATGGCATTGGTCGATTCGTTACCTTTTTCAGTACCGCGAAATACCATATACGTATTTTGGGGAAGTATCGCTATACCCTCCCCTGTTGTATCACTTAAATTTTCATCAGATAAAGCTTCAAGCGCAAAGCAAGATTGACCAAGTGTCAAACCGATAAAACTTGCCAAAACGGTTTTTTTCAAAATTACCGTATAATTGAGTATAGTCATCATGACCTTCCTATTTTATACGATGCTCCGCACCATATTATTTTATTTCTTAGACCAAACCGTTCTAACTCCATGCCTGAACGATTCTGATACTTTTATCACACTTTATAATACTCAAATTTTATCTAAACACAAAAAATAAGCGACCAAATTAGCGTATTTCCGATGAATGTCATTTCTAAAGTGAATCAACCTCAACTTCAATTCATTTTCAATCCGGCTAGCCAGACAACTTATTCCTAAAATTTTAATTTTAGCAAAACTTGATCCCACCGTAACAGTTTGGAGCAAAAGATTGATTTTTAAGCTGTAAATTATTAAGTTGCATGTTAACCGCTGGAGCATTCTTTAAATCGATATTCCCCACATTTATCGTACTTCCCAATAAGCAACTTGTTAAAAAAACACCACATTGCACAGGATTCGCAGTTATGTAATTACTTACTTGAGCTAAAGTTTCTTTGATCGTAGGTAACGCAATATCCACACCTTTAGAAGGTGTAATATCGCCAATCTCAATAGGATTTGAAAGCTCCAGCCACCAACCACTATGTGCTGTTGATTTCGTTCCAGGCCACATAATATTTTGAGACTGCAGGGAAAGTGAAGCTGAGGTTCCATTTAGATTTGCCTTGTGAAAATAACCTAGATCTTCATCGATACCTACATTTACTTTTAAATTATTCACTGTTCCAGCAAGGTTTTTATCTAAATTAATGCCTGATGCATTCACTTTGATATTTCCAGCTAACTGTATTCCACTTACAATGGCTGTTGCAGACAAAGGTGCAGAAGAAATACGATGTCCTGTAATAACCTGCTGTGGCAAGACAAGAGTCCCACCTAAACTAGGATTCAAATTGATAGAATAATTATTTGAAGAGATAGGGAGAGTTAGCACTAATCCTTTTGCGTTACCTGTTATGGGCGTCTGTGTTTGTGTATAAGTTAAATTATTAAGCTGGTTAACATTTACTGTTCCTCCAGCAGCAGCTACTTCCATATATCCACTAAGGCTATTAATACCATTTCGCTCTGAAGTATTCTCTTCTCCAAAAGTCAGCATACCTCGAATAGACTCTGCACTTGCCCTTAAACCAACAACTTGTCTAGTTGCTACACTATTTGGGTTTTTTATCGCAAATTGTATAAAAGGATTGGTTAAAAGTGCAGAGGAACTTGCGCGACCATTACTCGAATCAGAGACTCCGCTCAATGCTAAATTATCAATATCGATATCACAACCAGCTCCATTTACTCCACCACAACCTAATTGTAATTTCTTAATATTAGCATTGAGTTCTAACTCGGCATCCAGTCCTAGCTTATAAAAACCGACAGTTCTATCTCCGCCACTTCGTGAAGTTTCCAGATTTACCGGGCTTTGTTGCATAAATAAAAATAAAGATGAGTCAGTCTATCTTCCCGATATTTATGCAACAGCGACTGTTTGGGCTGTACCGAGTTGAGTAAATTTATTCAAAATATCGACTCTGATTTGCAAGTCGACTACCTGACGATTAAAGCATCGGCTAGACACCCCTTGTCCAAGCCGTTTAAATGCAAACATTTTGGCTTCTATTCGTGAACGTTGATGATAACCAATATCTCTTTTCCACTGCTTTCGTCCCTTGTTCCAACAGGCTTGTACTGCATGATTCCTTGCTCTGCCAATTTCGGTTTAATCCATGTTTTTTACGCACCCACTCTCCATCACCTGTGACTTTGATCCCTGTGCTATCAACTAAAATATGCAGGCCTTCCTGTGGTTTTTTTGCTGATTTATGTAGACGTGTTTGGAGTATATCTGCTCGCCGACTCAATGTTGAGAAATCTGGAACATTCCAATTGAGGTGAGCGAGTTGAAAGAGGCTTTGAATAAAACCCTGTGTTTGACGTAAAGCCAGTTGGAACAGGTTGCGTATTGTCAGGGCAAACTGAATGGCAGTATCAGAGTAGGTCGGTTGACATCCTTTTTTGCCTGTAGGCATTGCATACCATTGCATTTGGGGATCAAACCAAATAGTGAAAGCACCCCGTTGGCGTAAAGCCTGATTGTACTCAGCCCAGTTGGTTGTTTTGTAGCGGCTTTTTGATTCTGTATTCATCTAAACTGTATGGGGATGAATTCCTTTTATGCAACAAAGCC
>NZ_OOGT01000265.1 GCF_900323515.1 Acinetobacter stercoris
TGAAATTGGCAGAGCAAGGAATCATGCAGTACAAGCCTGTTGGAACAAGGGACGAAAGCAGTGGAAAAGAGATATTGGTTATCATCAACGTTCACGAATAGAAGCCAAAATGTTTGCATTTAAACGGCTTGGACAAGGGGTGTCTAGCCGATGCTTTAATCGTCAGGTAGTCGACTTGCAAATCAGAGTCGATATTTTGAATAAATTTACTCAACTCGGTACAGCCCAAACAGTCGCTGTTGCATAAATATCGGGAAGATAGACTGACTCATCTTTATTTTTATTTATGCAACAAAGCCGGTAAAATATAAAAAACTATCGCATAAAAGAAACTAAGAATAACTGTAATTATTGGAGCCATAAAAAACAAAGCCGCAAATCCTCTTATTGCAGAATTATCAGGCTGACCATCAGGTAATCTAAAATCAATCAGTAAAACTGACCATCCAATTAAAAGCAATAAAATCATTAAACTCGCTCCTGCAATAAGCGAGCTAAAAATCCAACTCCACGAACGCATTTTTTATGTCCTTATCCATTTTTTATCTTTATCTACACAAGTATAAAGGCTTTTGAAAAGAATTCATCTAATCTCTTGTGCATCTCTCTCTTAACTCAGGTAAAATCACTACCCTTGCATTAACTTTGAGAAAGAGAGTTATATCCGTGCGAAATATCTTAGTCACAAATGCCCTACCTTACGCCAATGGTCCCATCCATATGGGTCACTTACTCGGTTATATCCAAGCAGATATTTGGGTTCGTGCAATGCGTGCTATGGGACACAATGTGACTTATGTTTGTGCGGATGATGCACACGGTACTGCGATTATGTTACGTGCTGAAGCAAATGGCATTACGCCTGAACAGCAAATCGCCAATGTTCAAAAAGAACATATCCGTGATTTTGATGGATTTGGTGTGCATTTCGATCACTATGACTCAACCAATAGTGATGAAAATAAAGCCCGTTCTGAAGAAATTTATATTAAAAACCGTGAAGCAGGCAATATTGCGATTCGACCTGTAACACAATTGTTTGACCCTGAAAAAGGGATGTTTCTTTCAGACCGCTTTATTAAAGGTACATGCCCTAAATGTAAGGCTGAAGATCAATATGGCGATTCATGTGAAGTGTGCGGTACGACTTATAATGCCACTGAACTTTTAAACCCTCGCTCGACTCTGAGTGGAGCAACACCAGTTGAAAAATCATCTGATCATTATTTCTTTAAACTGCCTAATTTCTCAGAATATTTACAAAAATGGACACGTGATGAAGGTCGTTTACCACTTTCAATCGCAAATAAACTAGATGAATGGTTTGATGCAGGTCTTGCTGATTGGGATATTTCACGTGATGCACCATATTTTGGTTTTGAAATCCCAGATACACCAAACAAATATTTCTATGTCTGGGTAGATGCGCCTATTGGTTATATGTCTAGTTTTGAAAATTACATCAAAACTAAACGTCCAGAATTAAACTTTGATGATTATTGGAAAAAAGACTCTAAAAATGAGGTTTATCACTTCATTGGTAAAGATATTGTCTATTTCCATGCGCTGTTCTGGCCAGCAATGCTTGAAGGTGCAAACTATCGTACGCCAACAGGTTTATTTGTAAATGGATTCCTGACTGTTAATGGTCAAAAAATGTCGAAATCACGCGGTACATTCATTAAGGCAGAAACGTATTTACAGCATTTAAATCCTGAATATTTACGTTATTATTTCGCTTCCAAGTTGTCTGATAAAGTTGAAGATTCGGATTTAAATCTTGATGATTTCGTTCAAAAGGTTAACTCGGATTTAGTCGGTAAAGTAGTGAATATTGCCAGCCGTTGTGCAAAATTCATTAACACTAAATTTGATAATAAACTCTCAAGTGAATGTGCTGAACCAGAACTGGTACAAAGCTTTATCAATGCTGGTGATTCGATTGCTAAAGCTTATGAATCACGTGAATTTTCTACTGCTATTCGTGAAATCATGGCATTGGCTGACCGCGCAAACCAATATATCGATGAGAAAAAACCTTGGGCACTCGCTAAAGTCGAAGGCGAAGAACAGCAAGTCCATGATGTTTGTTCTGTAGGAATCAATCTTTTCCGTCAACTGGCTGTTTATCTCGCTCCTGTACTTCCAGCTTTGGCAAAGCAAGTTCAAGACTTCCTTAAACTTGAAAGTTTTGACTTTGCTTCACGCAAACAAATCCTGGTTGCCCATGAAATTGCTCAGTTCGAACCACTGATGCAACGTGTAGATTCTAAAGCTGTGGCAGCGATGGTTGAAGCATCTAAAGATTCTTTAGCAGCCCCTGCTCCTGCAAAAGCTGAAAAGAAAAAAGAAAAGAAAGCAGAGAAAAAAACCGAGCCTAAAATAGGTGAAGCTGAAGTCATTGGTATCGAAGATTTCCTTAAAGTTGATCTTCGTGTTGCAAAAGTAGTTGAAGCAGCAACAGTTGAAGGTTCAGATAAGCTTTTACAATTGACGCTAGATGCAGGTGAAGCGGAAACCCGCAATGTCTTTAGTGGTATTCGTAGCAGCTATGCACCTGAAGATTTGAAAGATAAATTAGTTGTACTGGTTGCTAATCTTGCACCGCGTAAAATGCGTTTTGGCGTTTCAAACGGTATGGTACTTGCGGCAGGAAATGGTGAAGGTATCTTTATTATTTCTCCAGATTCTGGAGCAAAACCAGGCGATAAGGTGTCTTAATAGACATAAAATGACTTTATGAAAAATCCTCTTACATAAGAGGATTTTTTTTACAGCTAAAAAATGTATAAAACAAAAAAACATGTTACAACATGACTATCATTGAATAGAAAATAACAACGACATGAAAAAATGCCTTTTTGTAATATCAACATCTGTTGCCATTTTATCCTCTGCAACATTTGCTCAAACTCAAAAGAGCTTACCAATTATAGATATAGAACAACAACCTCAAGTTGCTGGCTTTTATCAACATCAGTTAGGAAGCATCCAAATTACTGCCCTGCTTGATGGCACAAATTTCATGTCCCCTACATTATTTCAAAATATATCTCAAGACAAGGTTCATGAAATTTTAAAGAAATACCATGCAGATCAAGCTAAAGGCGTTCAAACTTCAATAAATGCCTTTTTAGTAAATACGGGTTCCGCACTTGTGTTAGTTGATAGTGGTACAGCAGACTGTTTTGGTGCTCACTTAGGTTCTGTTCTTAAAAATTTAAAAGCTTCTGGCTACAAGCCTGAGCAAGTGGATACCATTCTATTAACACACTTGCATCCAGATCATGTCTGCGGTGTCAGTAAAAATGGTGTAGCTAATTTTCCAAATGCCACAATCTATGTATCCAAAGATGAAGCAGATTACTGGTTAAATCCGAAACAAAGTAAGTCGATTCCGAAAGATAAGCTGGAAAATTATTTTGGTACTGTTAAAACCATAAAAGCTGCGATTGCACCATATCAAGCTAAAAAGCAGTTTAAAATATTTAAACTTGGTGACAAAATAAAGGGTTTTGAGGTGATAAATACTTCTGGACATACACCAGGTCATTTCAGTTATAAATTTAAAACTACTGATCAGGATATTGTATTTATTGGTGATATTGTCCATTCACATACTGTTCAGTTTGACAGACCTGAAACGGCTATTGAATATGATATTGATCCACAACAAGCTGTGCAGACCCGTTTAAAACAGTTTTCGGACTATGCAAAAAATGGACAAACTATCGCAGCTCCTCATTTACCATTTCCTGGAATTGGGCATATTTATTCAGCAGATGGTCAAAGCTATCAATGGATACCAATACATTTTAAAGATTAATCATCTAACAGAAACCCTAAAAAGGGTTTCTCAAATCAATTAAAACTTAATTTAAATATCCGATTGAATTATTCATTATTCGATTTTAAGACTTTTCCATTTTCTTTTAAAACATTGCCATCATATTCATAGATCATTTTCTTATTACCTATTTTTTTTAATCTAACAGGGTCTTCTGCTATCCCTGCAAACATTGGCATTTTAACGATAATTCTATCTGTTTTAACAAATATATCTACTAAATCAGAACATGAACCAAATCTTGGTGAAACGACAGGATTTCTCCCCTTAATAAGCTTTATAAAGTAAAGCTCTGCTGGGCAAGCAACTCCACCATTATCTTGCACCAAGATGACATCAATCTCATCAAGTTGATATTTCCCAACCAAACGTAAACTATTATTTCCTTCAATAACTGGTATAATTA
>NZ_OOGT01000361.1 GCF_900323515.1 Acinetobacter stercoris
ATAGGTTATTTGACATTATTATTTTATAATATATTGTGTATATAGATAACAAAAACAACCTCGGTGAACTTTTTAATCCTACAAACATAGGTTATTTGACATTATTATTTTATAATATATTGTGTATATAGATAACAAAAACAACCTCGGTGAACTTTTTAATCCTACAAACCGCCTTGCTTAGCAATTTTGGTTTGTAGGTTTTTTTATCCTGAAAATATTAAGGATCCGTTGACATTTCAACGCAGTGTTATCAACTTGCTCAGTCCTAAATAATCCATCCAAACTCTAATTTAGTTTGACACTTTTCAAATTTCTATAAGGATTCGAGACCACCTCATCTGCACTAGCCATAAACCATCTATTTTTATCATCGCCATCTTTTTCTACACCACCATTTACATTATGGCATTCAAAATCTTTCTTTCCATTGTAAAGTGAAATCTCTGCGTTATTAATCGAAGTCCAAGTTCCATCTGTTTGCTGAATTTGGGCATCCGTTACACTCAGTTTACGCTTTGGCATATCCCAGCAATTCGCTGTATCTCGTTTAAAATCTTCTACAAATAGATAAATTTGATCGACTGATATCTTTTTAGCATAACGATGCGTACCTAAGTTATAGGTTTTGTTTGCATCGACATCAGTTAGTGTCATCGTAGAATCAGTATATTCAGAACCATCTTCATTCGTTCCATTTTTATAAGTCATTGCAAACTCATAAGCCCGACCAGTTTGCCAACTCAAAGGCATAGAACAACTCGCACCTGTCCCTTCATTACCAAAGGTTTTACATGTTGTATCACCTTTATCTGTTGTTTTCGCCTTACCTGCTTCACCTAGCTCATCAATATCCCAAGTTGAGTGTAAAACTCGTTTTTCACCTGTAGCACTCACTTGTAGACCTGCATAACTACCTGGAAAGCCCATCACTTCATAATATGTTCCCAGCGCTTCTGTCCCTAGTACTACGGTCACTTTATAGCCTTTGACGTTGTCCAGTTTAACTGTGCCTGGTCGTTTAAAATGCATATAAGTGTTGCTCATCCCCCAAGGACGTTTAACTTCTGTTGTGGTTGTATTTAACGTCAATTTTCCTGATCTATCATTTAATGAAGCAGAGACATTTATGGTGTCACTCGGCTGTCGACCAGCGACCCAAGTAGCCTCAACCAGACCATTTGCATCCGTTTTTGCTGATTTCAAAAAAACCTGACTAAACTTATCAGCAGTAACAAAACTTAAAGGAACATTTGCTACAGGCTTATTGTTTTCATCTATAACTTTGAATATAAACGGTGTTTTAGGTGTACTCCCCGTTACAGCAGTCGTATCACCGGATACTTTAACAATCGTTAGACTTTTCAGGACTTGCTGTTGTTGTATCGGTGTTGTTTGGGACTGGGAGAGAGTTGAAGTTTTTTGTTGCTGAGACAAGGTTGATGTGGCTATAGGCTTATTGTCGGTATTACTACCAAAAAATGAATTAACAGTATCATTGAAACTATCTAGAAGCGAATCAAAAAAACCTGCATGCGCCATAAATGGTGCACCAAGAGTGACAGCACATACTATGGCTATTTGAGAACAACGTTTTTTCATAATTAATCCTTGCTCTTTTTAAAGTATTTTATTTATTCACATACATAAATGAGGCTTCCAAAAAGCAGGATAGGACTCATCCCTTGTTTTGTTTATGCAGCATGCATTTTTAATAGGAAATGCTTATCAAATCACGTGAAGTGAAACTTTGTAAGATCTACTATTACTGTGACAATATAAAGATAATATGTAGAATATGAAGATA
>NZ_OOGT01000075.1 GCF_900323515.1 Acinetobacter stercoris
GGAGGTTATATTGGTTTTATCAGTTATGATTATGCGGCTAGTCAGTTTATAGATTACTTAGAAAAACCCAAACAACCTCTATATTTTTTAGGCGAATATCAAAGCTTTTTAAAATTTGAAAATAACCAGGTTATCTTTTATAGTTCTGAGAAAAATGCACAATATCTCTATAATTTAATTTCAGATTTATTAAATAATGATGACAATAATAACCATCCAGATTTTAATATTTCAAAAGACTTCCAAAATCGCTGGACTAAGCAAGAATATTTATCCGCATTCAATCAGGTGCAGGAATACATTAAAGCTGGTGATTGTTATCAAATTAATCTCACTCAAGAATTTAAAACAAAATGCACTGGAAATTTAACCGATATATCACATGAATTATGGAATTTAACCAATGCTCCCTATGCCGGTTATCTAAATATAAACAACTTTGAATTACTCAGTTGTTCACCTGAGCTTTTTATTGAATTCAACGACAATAACAATATGATTACTCGCCCAATAAAAGGAACCATGCCTAGATATACTGATCCAACTCAAGATCAAATATCCAGAAAAAAGCTCCAAAACTCACAAAAAGATCAGGCTGAAAACTTGATGATCGTTGACCTGCTACGAAATGATTTAAGTATTTACGCAAAAACCGGGAGCGTGAAAACCCCAAAATTATTTGAAATCGAAAGTTTTAATCAGGTGCATCATATGGTCAGTGAAATCTCTGCCACCTTAAAAGATGATGTAAATCCTTTTGAGGTCTTACTTTCAGCTATGCCTGGAGGATCTATCACAGGTGCACCTAAAATTCGGGCTATGCAAATTATTGAGGAACTGGAAGGTGCTTCACGAGGTGCATACTGTGGTTCGCTTGGTTATTTTAACTATGATGGTACTGGTGTCTGGAATATCTTGATTCGCTCAATACAGAAATATCAGGATGAACTTTCTATTTGGGCTGGTGGCGGTATTACGATTGCATCTGAAGCAGAAGCAGAATACCAAGAATGTTTTGATAAAGTTTCCGCCATGCTGGATCTATTCAAAACATGGCAGAAATCTGAATAAATCTTAGTGCTTAAACTAAAATTTCATTTTTCAATGCATCTACAAAGCGTTGATTTTGCTCATCTGTACCTATGGTAATCCGTAAGAACCGGTTTATACGTGGTTTATTAAAGTAGCGCACAATAATGCCACGTTCACGTAATTCTTTTGCTAATTCGCCTGCATCTTTAGTAGGTAAGGAAGCAAAAATAAAATTGGCTTTTGATGGCAGAACATCAAAACCGATCTGCTCTAATTCAACAATCAACTTATCCCGACTAGCAATGACCTTATTGCATTGTTCAACAAAATAAACTTGATCTTCAAATGAAGCTACTGCTGCCGCTATGGCAAAACGGTCAATTGGATATGAGTTAAAGCTATTTTTTACCGCTTCAAGTGCTGCAATCAGGTGATCCTGAGCAATCGCAAAACCAACTCGCAGTCCAGCCAATGAACGAGACTTGGAAGTCGTCTGACAAACGACCAGATTTTCATACTTGCTCACCAAACTCACGGCAGATTCAGCACCAAAATCGACATACGCTTCATCAATTACAACAACCCTGTCTGGATTTGCCTTTAAAATCTCTTCAATTTGAGCAAGAGATAAAGCAATGCTGGTCGGTGCATTTGGATTTGCGATAATAATGCCGCCATTCACCTGCTTATAATCTTCAATGACAATTTCAAAATTCTCATTTAATGGAATTTCTTTGGTTTGCACATTAAAAAACTGGCTATAAACAGGATAGAAACTATAAGTAATATCAGGATATAAAACAGGTTCATTCTGCACAAAAAAAGCTTTAAAAATATGTGCAAGGACTTCATCAGAACCATTTCCAACAAAGACCTGGGATACTCCAACCCCCTGCTGTTTTGCTATTGCATGCTTCAATGCTGTTGCATCAGGATCAGGGTATAAGCGAAGCGCATCCGCAGAATTGGCAAGCACAGCCTGAACCGCAGCCACCACTTTTTCAGAAGGTGGATACGGGTTTTCATTGGTATTTAACTTAAGCAAGTTCTGAATTTTAGGCTGTTCACCAGGGACATAAGGCTCTAACTCACGTACGGCTGGACTCCAAAAACGCATTTGTTCTGTAGTAATGGTCATTTTAAATATCTCAAAAATTATGCATTGTTAAAAAAGGGCTGATCACTTCAGCCCTAGTTATATTTCAGAAGCTTACTGATAGCGATAGCGTGCCGAGCATGCATGGGCATCAAGATTTTCTTGCTGAGCCAGAATATCTGCTGTTTTTGCCAAAGATTTAACTCCTTGCTCGGAACACATGATCAAACTCGAACGTTTTTGAAAATCATAAACACCAAGTGGTGATGAAAAACGTGCAGTTCCAGAAGTCGGTAATACGTGGTTTGGTCCTGCACAATAATCACCAATTGCTTCTGGTGTATAGCGCCCCATAAAAATCGCACCTGCATGACGAATATCTTGTGACATTACTTCAGCTTCATCTAGGCATAGTTCCAGATGCTCAGGAGCAACCTGATTAATAAGATCTATTGCTTCTTGACGGTCTTTTACCAATACCAATGCCCCACGGTTTTGGATTGAAGTCCGTGCAATCTCAGCTTTTGGTAATGCTGCCAAGTGTTCTTCTATCGCCTGTTCCACTTCATTTAAAAGTTGTTCATCTGGCGTAATAAAAATGGCTTGTGCAACTGTGTCATGTTCTGCTTGAGATAAAACATCCATTGCTAACCATTTGGCATTATTTTGACCTTCTGCATAAACCAGAATCTCGGATGGTCCTGCAATCATATCGATTCCAACCTGACCGAATACTGCGCGTTTTGCCGCAGCAACAAAGCGGTTGCCTGGTCCCGTGATTTTATCTACTTGCGGAATGGTTTCTGTTCCATAGGCAAGTGCTGCCACAGCTTGCGCTCCACCTATGGTAAATACACGATGTACACCTGCCAGATAAGCTGCTGCTAAAACCAATGGATTTAGCTCACCATTTGGTGCTGGTACAACCATGATGATTTCACCTACACCAGCGACATGTGCAGGTACTGCATTCATGAGCACCGAAGATGGATAAGAGGCTAAACCACCAGGCACATAAATTCCCACACGATCCAATGGCGTAACTTTCTGACCCAGTGTATTTCCAAGTTCATCTACATATGTCCATCCATCTTGTTTTTGTGCCTGATGAAATGAACGGATACGATTCGCCGCAAGCTCGAGAGCTTCACGAACCTCTGTATTTAAACTTTCAAAAGCAGCTTTCAACTGTTGCTGAGTCAGTTCTAGATCTGAAAATTGATGCGCTGGATGTCGATCGAACTGTTGAGTGAGTTTAAGTACATGTGCATCACCATATTGGCGTACATCTGCAATAATTTGGTCTACGGTTTTTAAAAGCTCAGGATCACTCACTGTTTCAAAAGCCAGTAAATCAGCAAAGACTTGCTTGAAATTCTGCTCTTGAGTCGATAAACGGCGCATCTATTTACCCACAAAGATTATAGAAAGGAAAACTTTAGTTTACCTTGTTTCTCTGGTTTTGTGGGTAAGGATTCATTATGAAAATACAGAATATGATGGGAAAATACTTTTGATAAAATTGGACTTATCATATTTCTTTTCGTGAATCACTTAAAAACGGGTCAAACCATAGCAGAATTACACGTGCCTCTAAACACTCAAAGTGAGCACTGCTCTTTTCGTTGCATCTTGATTTTTTCACGATCTGAAAGTGTAATTCTTAACTTTTTCCGGATATTTTTATAGGCATTCCAATCAAAAGCCTCGACAAGCATAGTTTTTGCTGCTGTTTCAGCTGAATCTCCGGGATGATCGACATTCCCTACGATAAACTCGTAAGCAGCTTTAGCCCCCAATTCAAATAACGCCACTTTTTTTTCATCACTCATATTAAAATCTAGCCAGCTAAAGCTTTCTGACTCTTTCAATGAAGAGATCCTCTTTGACTGAAAAATGCTTTTTGCCTGATCTTTTTTTATACTAAATTTAGCCGAGGTATCGACATAGGCTATTAGCTTTTCATAATCAGCATTCTGGAGCAAAAAGCTATAATCTGCTGTATGTCTGGCAGTGTCAAACAATGCCCCCAAATAGCTGATAATATTATCAAGGTTTGCTGTCTTAGTTCGATCCACACCAAGTTTTACCCCGAAAGTCGGACATAGTGGAATGAATTCATGATGATGAAAAACATCAATTGGAAAATTCGAGACTACGCCGCCATCAACCAAACAAGCTTCCTCTGGCGGTGTACCACGAAACCCTGTCAAGGTTTCCCAATAATATTGCCTATCTCTTGGAATATTTTTGATTTTACAGGGTTCAAAAAACAGAGGAATAGACATAGAAGCACGTACATATTTTTTGGGATGAGTGTTCATAGGATTATCCCAAAATAAATACCCCATTTTTGGGAAAATAATCTTACTTTCAGTTTTAACTTCGGTCGCAATAATCGCAAGCTTATTCTTTTTAAATTCATGCTGAATCCGGTAATGATCAAATTCTTGATCTTCACGTTCAGCTATATCCCTAATCTTCAAAGGCCTGTTTTTCAACTTTGCTAATAATTGTTCAGTGTTCGATACCTGATGTTCATCAAGAGTTTGACCTAGCCATTGTTCAAAAGCATCTCCGGGGTTTAATCCCAATGTATTTTTATTAAATTTTCCCTGCAAATAAAGAGCGGCAGCTTTAGGAATCATAGTAACTAAATGAGCTTTATTATTCTGAAATTCTTGCACAAATTTTTTAACTAAAAAACCACCATCAACAAATGTTTCCAGCTCCATTTGCTCAAATATTTTTAATAATTGCTCACTTCTCAGTTCATGAGAATACCCAACTGATGCGAGTAACATGGCATTAATCGCACCTGCTGAAGTACCTGCGATATTTAGAAAGCGGATACCTGCTTGCTCAAGAACATAAGTATAGCCAATCAATGCAATGCCTAAAACACCCCCACCTTCCAATACCAGATCCACATATTGATGTTGCTGGTCATCAACAATGTCCGATATCGGAGTCTCAGTAATTTTTTGCTTAATCATTTGGATATAACCTGAATTTGGATTTTCAGGCTTACCATGAATCATTACATTGCTTTTGATTAGCTCGATCAAACTCATTCCACACTCTCACTAAGTGATTTATTTATTTAAGATTATTTATAATTAATTTTATATAGCCGACACATGTCATGTTTCATTTAGAATTAAAGCTTAAATTATTTTCCATCATTACAATATAAATAATTGTATCATTTTACTTATTTTATCCCCTCTATCCCTGAGACAAAAAACCTTAACTCAAGAATATTCATCAGATGTCCCCAACATCGTTACACTGATAACTCCATGATCAGTTTTATGTCATCAATCAAGACTTTTTACTGATCAAACTATCAGCTACCTGTAAAATATACTACTCTTTAAGCAGATTACATCAAACTACAGTTTATATAAAAAATTGTTTTAATTTAAATAGAAAAATAAAACTCAAAAACATCCAATTCCGATTTTTATAAAATTAACCCTTTAACTGTCACAAAAACACAGGCTCAATCGTCAAATTTATACATTAACTTTTTATTTAAATTTGGAGATCGAAATGCCAACATCAAATATTGACCCGAAAAGCAACTTACCCAGTGTTATCCAAAACCTATATCAGGTTCATGCCAGTCTGGATACACTTGCACTTTTAGAGTCCAAACTAACCCATCTAATCTTGCTTAGAGTCTCTCAAATCAATGCCTGCGCATTCTGTGTCAAAATGCATTTAGCTGAAGCAAGAGCAGATAATGAAACTCAGGAAAGACTTGATCGCCTAGTCGTCTGGCGGCACAGTGCTGATTACACAGATCAGGAAAAGGCTGCGTTTGAATGGGCAGAGTCACTTACAACACTTCAAGATAAAACCGACTATGCAATATTGCGTCAAAACCTATTAAGACATTTCAATGAACAACAAATTTCTGCTTTAACTGTTCTTATCAGCATGATTAATTTATGGAACAGAATTCAAATTTCTCAATATTAATTTTACATATCAATTTAGATGGATCCATAACATCATGACTTCCAGAGATGTTGAAATTTTTCAAGAACACCGGGCATTTTTGCTCGGTCTCGCCTATCGTATTTTAGGAAGTAAAAGTGATGCCGAAGATGTACTACAGGATATTTTTATAAAATGGTATCAACAACCCAAATCTGATATTGTCACACCAAAAGCCTGGCTAACTACAATTTGTACTCGACAAAGTATCGATCTGTTGCGATCTGCGTATAAATCCCGTACTGAATATATCGGGACATGGTTACCAGAACCATATCATGCAGAAGATGATATGTGCATTGAATCTGATTTTACCCTATCAACAATGTTCTTGCTGTTGCTAGAAAAACTCTCTGCCAAAGAGCGGGCTGCTTATTTATTACATGATATTTTCGATTATGATTATTCGGAGTTATCTAAAATTTTAGAGGAAAATCAAAACTATTGTCGTAAATTAATTTCACGGGCTAGAGAAAAAGTGGTATTTGAGCATGATCTAAGCTTTACTCCACCCACTCCACAACAGATCAAAATACTTCATATATTTCAACATGCAGTTCAATCAGGTAATCCAGAACAATTAACTGCCCTGCTTACCCAAGATGTGCACTTATTTGCAGATGGTGGCGGGAAAGTATCTGCTATTTCCAAACCTCTCTTATCAATCGAACAAGTTACCCAGTTTTTCGAAAAACTGTTATTTCAGGCATGGCACGCCTTTCAATGGAAACTACAGCGGATTAATGGAAATATTGGCTTTGATTTCTTCGATGCACATGGAAAGTGTATTATGGTCGTGACATTTGGTTTTAGTGCAAATCAATTGATTCAGAACATTTATATACAACGCAATCCTGACAAAATAAAAGGGCAACACCAGGTTGCCCTTTATAAAAACCGTCAAAATAATTATTTTTGACGCTCACTCACAGCTTTTTCAAGCTGGGCAATAATTGGATTTAACAAAGCCTGTTTTCGTTTAAAGCTGGCTTTGTTAACAATCAAACGTGAAGATACTTTGCAAATTTCTTCCAATGGTTCTAAACCATTAGCGCGCAATGTATTCCCGGTGTCGACAACGTCAACAATATAATCACCAAGCCCTACAAGTGGTGCAAGCTCCATTGAACCATAGAGTTTAATCACATCGACCTGCTCACCTAAACTTGCATAATACTGACGTGTTAAATTGACGTATTTGGTGGCGATTTTTAAACGACCGTTAGGTCGAACCATACCAACCTTTCCAGCTGTCATCAGCTTACAGTTTGCGATTTTCAGGTCAAGAGGTTCATAAACGTTTTGCGCACCATGTTCCATAAGAACATCTTTACCAGCAACACCAAGATCAGCAGCACCATTTTCAACATAAGTTGGCACATCTGAAGCACGTAAAATCAGGATACGTACTTGTTTATGTGTTGTTGGGAAAATCAGCTTACGAGACTTATCTGGATCTTCAAGTAAGTTAATGCCAGCGGTTTCGAGCAAAGGCAAAGTTTCTTTTAAGATACGCCCCTTACTTAATGCCAAAGTTAAACCATGATCAAAATTACCCATTACATCGAAATTTGGATCATCGTTTCTTAAGTCATTCATTCTCTTACTCGCTTAATTTGGGCACCTAAACCTTGTAACTTTGCTTCAATATTTTCATAACCACGGTCAATATGATAAATCCGGTCAATCAATGTCTCACCTTCCGCAGCGAGTGCCGCCAAAACAAGTGAGAATGAAGCACGTAAATCTGTTGCCATCACTGGAGCCGCTGATAATTTTTCAACTCCAGTAACTACAGCATCATTACCTTCTACCTGAATGTTAGCCCCCATACGTGACAACTCAGGTACATGCATGAAACGGTTTTCAAAAATCGTTTCAGAAATTGTTGCAAAACCTCGGCCTATAGCATTTACAGCCATGATCTGCGCTTGCATATCTGTAGGAAAATCTGGATGAGGCAAAGTACGGAAACTGACTGCTTTAGGGCGTTTACCCATCATGTCCAGTTCAATCCAGTCATCACCACGGGTCACTTCTGCACCCATTTCCTCAAACTTATCCAGAACTGATTCAAGCAAATTTGGATCAGTATGTGTGGTTTTAACCCGACCACCAGTAATCGCTGCCGCAGCTAAATATGAACCTGTTTCGATACGGTCTGCAACAACTGCATATTCACAGCCATGCAAACTTTCGACACCTGTTACAATCAGTGTATCAGTATCCAGACCCTCAATTTTTGCACCCATCTTAATCAACATTTGTGCAAGATCTGTGATCTCTGGTTCACGTGCTGCATTACGGATAGTCGTTACGCCATCAGCCAGTACGGCAGCCGTTAAAATATTTTCTGTACCACCCACTGTGACCATATCAAAAACGACTTCGCCACCTTTTAGACGACCATCAACTCTGGCATGCACATAACCTGCTTCGACCTCAATTTGTGCACCTAAAGCTTCTAAAGCTTTTAAATGCTGATCGACAGGGCGTGAACCAATAGCACAACCACCAGGAAGCGACACTTTTGCACTACCATAGCGCGCAAGCAATGGGCCCAGCACCAAAATAGATGCACGCATGGTTTTTACCAGCTCATATGGTGCGAATTGATTGTCCAATGTCGAAGTATCGGCAATAACCGTATCACCTTCGTAGCTAATCTTTACACCCAAGCCAGCGATCAGTTTTACCAATGTGTTTACATCTTTTAAATTTGGAACATTAGTTAATGTAATCGGCGTATCTGCCAAAATCATGGCAGCAAGTAAAGGTAATGCAGCGTTTTTAGCACCTGAAATGCGCACTTCGCCTTCAAGTTTAACGCCACCTGTAATTAAAAATTTATCCATTAATGATTAAGCTCCGAACAAACTTGCTTTACGCCATTCTTCTTTAGTCATTGCGCGGATGGTTACGGCATGGACTTCCCCACTGGCAATATATGAGTTTAAAGGAGCATAGACTGATTGTTGACGTGCTACTGTTCTTTTACCTTCAAATTGATCATCTACGATTCTGAGGTCAAATTTACCTGCTTGTCCGCTCACAGCGACTTCAGCTTCAGGGAAAGCTGCTTTTAGTATTTCGGTGAGCTGTTCACTATTCATTGCAAAGACCTCTCATAGGACCGACAGTGTAAAAACTCGCTATTTTACTATAACTCTCTAAAATAATTCATCCATTAGAAGAATTTTTACAGATAAAAAAAGAGGTATATTTCAACCTCTTTTTAATAATCAAGTAAAATGAAGCAATTATATCGTTATGACCTGATATTCACTTTGCATTTTTCGATGTCGATGTAACTGTCTTTTTAATTTTTCTGTTAATTTTTTAATGGATGTATACATATCATCAGCAGTAGCCTGAGCAAATAGCTCGATTCCGGGTAACCGTACAATAGCTTCTGCAATATGGTTACCACTTCCTTTTTTTGAGATTTTATCAATTTGATGATCTTTGCTGAGCTTCACTTGCATGCTATTCACCTGATCCAGATGTTTAGTCATATCAGCAAATTTTGAACGGATTGTTTCTTCTATAGCAGGGGTAATACTTAAATGATGCCCACGAATCGTTATTTGCATAATCTTATCCCTCTCCTGTATTAGGAAATTGAAAAGCTTAGCCAAAATAATCGCATGACATATCTTTAATTTATAAAGACTTAGGGTAATAAAAATATATCATTTAACCATTTTAGCCAATCCATAAAAAATAAAAAAAGATTCATTATTTTGCAATAATGAATCTTTAGAATAGGCAGATTTTAAAAATTAGATCAAGACTTTTCTCTCAGAAGATGAGGGAATATGTAACGATTCACGATACTTTGCAACAGTCCTTCTCGCGACATCTATACCATCCTCTTTGAGCATATTGGCGATTACATTATCAGACAAAGGTTTACGAGGATTTTCTGCTGCAATCAACTTTTTAATCATGGCACGAATTGCAGTTGAAGATGCCTCACCACCTGTTGTCGTCCCGACATGACTGGAAAAGAAATATTTCAACTCAAATAACCCTCGTGGGGTTAACAGATATTTATTTGTCGTTACCCGAGAAACAGTTGATTCATGTAATTCAACCTCTTCTGCAACATCCCTGAGCACCAAAGGTTTCATCCCTTCTGCACCAATCTCTAAAAACTCTCTTTGATGTCTGATAATACAGCTAGCAACTTTCAATAAAGTTTTATGACGCTCATCAACGCTTTTAATAAAGTTTTTAGCTTCTAGCATTTGATTTCGTAAATACTGGTTTTCATCACTCCCATCAGCTCTACGAATCATATTTGAATAAAAAGAATTAATCCTTAATTTTGGCATGACATCAGGATTTAACTGCACATGCCATGCTCCATGTTTCTTGGAGACAACCACATCAGGAATCTGATAATCAGAATCTTTATCCTCAAATTCCAGTCCTGGATAAGGTTTTAAAGTCTTGAGCAAATTAATAGCTGTTTTCAACTGCTCCATACTCAAACCAGTTTGTTTAATAAGTTTATTTAAATCATTTGATACCAAGAGTTCATAATGCTTTAACAACATTAAAGCTTCTTTTTTATATAGTGTTTGGTTTGGTAATGCATCCAATTGAACAAACAGACATTCAGCAAGATTTCTCGCCCCCATTCCCAGTGGTTCGAGACGTTGAATATGCTTTAAAACAACCAGAACTTCTTCTGCTTCAACTTCTATCTCATAATCCATTTCATTTAAGAGATGTTGTACAGATTCCACAATCTCTTCAACTGAAGCATCCAAGAACCCTTTTTCATCTAATGCATCAACGATGCAATAAGCAATAAGCTTGTCTACAGGTGAAAAATGTAGAAGATTGATCTGTCCAAGCATATGTTCTTTTAGACTAGTCTGACTTTGACGGTTATCCTCTCGCTCTTCAAACTCTGGACGCTCTAAAGCAGTTGATTGATGGGTATAAACATCATCCCATTCAGTATCTACAGGCAAATCATCAGGTAAATGGTCGGCATTTAATTCATTGGTTAAGTCTTTTGCTTCTTGTTCCCGGGTTAATGTTTCGAGACTTGTTGAAGAATCTTCCTCTACTTTTTCAAGCAAAGGATTACTTTCAAGTTGCTCCTGAATTTCTTGTTCAAGTTCTAAACTAGACAATTGTAGCAATCGAATGGCCTGTTGCAGTTGCGGTGTCAAAGACAGAGTATTTGCAACTTTTAATCCAACCGATAACTTCATAACCCCATTCATCCTTATATCTGAAACGTAACCAACTTCAACATGACTACATACTAAGCAAAAATTATGCCTAATTATTGTTATAGCACAGCATTAGCCAGGAGAATAGTATTTTTTAACCCTATTCTCTTCAAGAATGAAACTGGTTTTTTATTAATTAGTTTATTTTAAAAAAATCTTGTCATGAGAATCTAAATCCTTTTCAAACATATTCAAATTAATTAGCAATTATTATGCCGAAGCTATTTTTTGATTTATAAATCTGATATTCTAATTTTTTATAAAAAATAAAAACTACATTCAAAAAATAAATATTATTGATTTTCAAATGTTTCTATATCTTAAATTTATATTTAAACTTCATTCATTTAGCTTGTTTTATAAAAAAGGACTCTATAAAAGCTTCAATAAAATATTAAGAATTTCTTAAGATATTTCACATTATCATCTGAAACTTTATTGCCCGGATTAATAACTAAAATCTTATAATTTATTTTGTATAAAAACTTTACTTATTAATCTCAACAGTATATTTATATATCTATAAATTGTATGAAGGATCATACCATTCATAAACGTGGAACACTGACACACTAAAGCATTAGAGTAATAACCCGAGCTAAATAACTGGAATGTCAGACAATAACTTAAACGGAGTCAACACAATGAAGAAATTATCAACCAAAGTACTTACCGCTGCACTAGGTGTTTTACTTGCTGGTGGAACATTTACCCAAGTTCAGGCAGCAGATACCCTGGCAAAAATCAAAAAGACAGGGAAAGTCATTATTGGTTATCGAGAATCTTCAGATCCAATCTCCTATGTCGTTGCAGGAAAACCGATGGGGTATGCTGTCGATATCTGTAACAACTTCGCGAATGAACTGAAAAAAGACTTGAAATTGCCAAATTTAAAAGTCGAGTATAAAGCAGTAACTTCTTCAACCCGTATTCCAGAAATGTTAGCGGGTAACATTGATATGGAATGTGGTACCACAACCAATTCTCTTCAACGCCAGCAACAAGTCAGTTTTTCAACCAATTATTATGCAACTGAAGTGCGAATGGCAGTTAAAGCCAATTCACCCATTAAAAGCCTAGCGGATTTAAATGGAAAAGCAGTGGTTACAACTCAAGGAACAACCTCTGATAAATACATTAAAATGGGGGCAAGAGGTCAAAAAGTTAATGTAAACAATGTTTATGGTAAAGATCACTCTGACTCTTTTGCAATGATGGCTTCAGGCCGTGCAGCAGCATTTGTTATGGATGACAATATTCTCGCAGGTTTGATTGCAAAGTCTTCAAACCCGAAAGACTTTAAAATTGTAGGTCCAGTTCTTTCTTCTGAACCATATGGCATTATGATCCCTAAAGGTGATGCTGCATACAAAGCGATTGCTGATCGTGTAGTCACAACGATGTGGAAAAATGGGCAAATGGCCGGCCTCTACAAAAAATGGTTCCAATCTCCAATTCCACCCAAAAATATCAACATGAACATGCCGATGAGTTCTTCATATCTTAAACTCAAGGCTAGTCCAAATGATGCAGGCATCAAATAAAACAATCTGACAGGTCGACTGCTTACTGATCAAGATATGCATTGTCTTGATCAGTAAATCTTATAAAAAACAGAAAATTTCAAGGAGCGCACATGTCAGTTGGCTCACTTAACTGGACATCATTTTGCATGCCCTCCAATGAATATGGCATGGATAAAGCTGCATGGGCTGAATCTGTTTGTCATGCCATTGGCGGAGTGAATTATTCTCCTGTCGCAGATGCCCCAACATGGTTACAATTGCTCGGCAATGGTGTGTGGACCATGATCTGGACATCACTATTTGCATTCATTGTTGCCTTTGCTTTAGGTTCAATCATCGGCATCATGAGAACGCTACCCAATAAAGCACTATCATTTATTGGAACCTGCTATGTAGAGCTTTTCCGGAATATCCCGCTCATTGTCCAACTCTTTTTCTGGGCCTTTGTTTTCCCTGAGTTTTTACCATTAAGTTTGAGCTCAGGTAGTGGTGAAATGGTTCATGGTGGATGGTGGCAAAACATACTCAATAACAATCCTGCCGCTATAGGGGTCTTTGCTTTAGGTTTATATACTGCTGCGCGGATTGCTGAACAAATTCGGGCTGGGATCAATACAGTTTCACAAGGTCAAAAAAATGCAGCTTTTGCTATTGGCTTTACTCAAAGTCAAAGCTACCGCTACGTTATCTTACCTGTAGCCTACCGTATCGTATGGCCAACCTTAACCTCCGAAGCAATGAATGTATTTAAAAACTCTGCTGTGTTATATGCATTAAGCATTTTAAACTTCTTTGCTTACACCAAAACCATGCGTGAAGAAACATCACAGGACATCGTGATTCTGATTTTATCAACGCCGGTTTATCTCATTATCACCTATTGCATTAAATTCTTTATGGCATGGGTGGAAAAACGCATGGCTGTCCCTGGTCTAGGCTCAGGAGGTAAATAATCATGGATTTTAGTATATTACATGATCACAACGTAGTTGTTACCTTAGCACAGGGCTTCAAGTTCACCGTTACTGTCACTATTTTATCCGTGATCGGCGGAATATTGTTAGGCACTCCACTTGCAATGATGCGCCTATCAAACAACAAGCTTGCTAGTGGCTTTGCCAAATTTTATGTTGATTTCTTTCGGGGTGTGCCACTCATTCAGGTCATTTTCATTTTCTATTTTTTATTACCAAAATTTTTCGAATTTCAGTCTGATACATATTATGGACCATTATTTTCCAGTATCGTGACCTTTGCCATTTTTGAAGCTGCATTCTTCTCTGAAATTGTACGTTCAGGAATTCAATCCGTATCCAGAGGACAAGTAAATGCAGGCTATGCTCTCGGCTTTACTTACGGACAAACCATGTCAAATGTCGTATTACCGCAAGCATTTAGAAACATGTTACCTGTCCTGTTAACCCAATCCATTGTACTTTTTCAAGACGTATCACTGGTTTATGTCATTAGTGCCCCAGACTTCCTTGGTAATGCCAATACATTGGCAAATACTTACGGAGCTGAAACCAAAGCAACATTCTATCTTGTTGTTGCTGTGATCTACTTCGTGATTTCTTTCACACTTTCACGTTTAGTCAAACGTTTACATCAAAAAATAGCAATAATTCGATAAAGGGAGAATCAAAATGCCAATGATTGAAATACAACATATCTCAAAATGGTATGGAGATTTTCAGGTCTTAACAGACTGCACAACTTCGATTAATAAGGGAGAGGTTGTGGTTGTTTGTGGACCATCGGGTTCAGGTAAATCGACACTCATCAAAACAGTCAATGCACTTGAACCATTTCAGGAAGGAAATATTATTGTTGATGGTACTTCATTAAAAGATCCTAAAACAGATCTTGCAAAATTCAGATCCCGTGTCGGCATGGTGTTTCAACACTTTGAACTCTTCCCTCATATGACTGTTTTAGATAATTTGATGATTGGTCAGATTAAAGTTCTAAAACGTTCAAAAGATGAAGCTAGAAAAAAAGCCTTGCAGTATCTTGAGCGTGTTGGATTAAGCGCTCATAAAGACAAATTCCCTGGACAGCTTTCGGGCGGTCAACAACAGCGTGTAGCAATAGCGCGTGGTCTATGTATGGATCCAGTTTGTATGTTGTTTGATGAGCCTACATCTGCTCTTGATCCAGAAATGGTTGGAGAAGTTCTTGAAGTAATGAGTACATTAGCCAAAGAAGGCATGACCATGATGTGCGTAACTCATGAGATGGGTTTTGCTCGCAAAGTTGCTGACCGTGTAATTTTTATGGATCAAGGAAAAATTTTGGAAGATTGTTCTACACAGGACTTTTTCGAAAATCTTGAAGAACGACATGAACGTACTAAATTTTTCTTAGAAAAAATCTCGATGGTACATTGATTTTAGACATTAATAAAAAAACTCCTGCATTCATACATACAGGAGTTTTTTATTTGTTCTGTAAAAGTTAAGCACAAGAACATAATTATGACACTCTTAAAAAAAACTTTTTTAAATACTCACTCAAACTCTTAATCAACATAAAAACCCCCAGTATATTCTATTGAGGATTTTTATTTCGGCCCATAATTATTCAATATCAAATCACATCGTATGACTTCTTCTTGGAATTTATAGCCAACTGAGAAGGTTCACTAGCAACATGGGGTTCTCGGATAAGTACGACAGCTATAGCTGCAATGATTGCAGGAATGGCAACGGCAATAAAATTCATTTTATGCGGCAAATCCATACCCAACAAAAAGCCAATTACAATTGGTCCAACTATCGCACCAACACGACCAATACCTGATGCCCAACCCAACCCTGTTGAACGCACTGCTAATGGATAATATTGAGCAACATAACTATAAAGCAAAATACTACAACCAATTGATGCTGCCCCTGCTAAAGCGACAAGTAAATAAATGACTGGTTGTGGAGAATTAAAGCCCAAACCAACCAAAGCCAACGCGCCTATAATCAACATACTAATAATGACAGGCTTTAAATGAAATCTGTCAGCCAAGATTCCACCACCAGCAGTACCAATGACAGCACCGATATTTAATGACATGAGGAACATAAGGCTACTTCCCATCGAATATCCTGCAGCCATCATAAGTTTTGGTAACCAGCTACCTAGTGCATAAACCATTAATAAACACATAAAAAAGCAAACCCAAAACAAAACGGTACCCATACCACGTCCTTGCTGAAAAAGTGCAGCAACAGATGCATCAGGAACCCTAACCTCATCTAAAACAAGTTGAGTATTAGAGGTTACTTTTTCTTCTGGAACTAAGTGTTGAATGATAGTCTGAGCTTTACCTACCTGTTGTGCTTTAACCAGAAATGTCAAAGATTCAGGTAAAAATTTCCATAAAATAGGGATAAATAATAGTGGGATACCTGCTATAAAAAACATGATTTTCCAACCAAAACCTGGTGTCAACCATGCCCCCAACAATGCAGCCATAATTCCACCCATTGCATAGCCACTAAACATAGCTGTTACTAAAGTACTACGCAATTTTTGTGGTGCATATTCAGAAGTTAGGGCAACTAGATTAGGCAGCACTCCCCCGATACCAAGACCTGCGATAAAACGCAAAGCACCAAACTCTGTAGGATTAGTTGCGAATCCGCCTAAAAATGTAAAACCGCTAAATAAAGTCACGCAAATTAGAATCACTTTTTTACGACCAATCTTATCAGCCAACATTCCAAAAAGCATTGCACCAAACATCATGCCCGCTAATGCTGTACTTGCTAACATACCAGCTTGTACTGCACTCATTCCCCACTCCTTCATCAAAAGGGGCAATGCAACACCATTAATTGCCAAATCATAGCCATCAAATAACACAACAAATAAGCACCACAATACAACTGTTAAATGAAAAGGTCTGAATTTAGCATTATTAACTACAGCATTTACATTCATTGTTTTCGCTGTCATTTATACCCACCTCCAATTGTGAGTTTTTTTGAATTCCAGCTGTAAAAAATGAATCATAGTTCATTTTTTGTCTACAACCTTATAGGTATAAAAATATGCAATAAAGATATAAA
>NZ_OOGT01000175.1 GCF_900323515.1 Acinetobacter stercoris
GGTTTTTAGTAACCAATAAATTGTTTTATATGAATAATTTGTTTTATTATGGAGTAAATGTATTACCATACGAGATATTAAAAGTTGAGTATCATAAATCTCCATTAAAAAAAGTAAGCTTAATTGAAGCGAATATCTCAAAATGTATTCAAGATATTGAAATGTGGGAAGCTTCTTTTCAAGAGAAAATAGATGCTGTTAAAAGATTAGAAATTAAACTGGAACAATCTAAAAGCCAGTATGATTTTGTTTTATTAAATGAAGGTTTTAAAAATTTATACGATCAGAAGAAAAATGAGTTAGAAAATAAAAACTTTTTTCATCTTTTTTTTATAGCTATAATTACTTTATTACCAATAATAAATTTATTAACTGGTAGTTTGTTTGTTTCTACTCAGAAAATTAATTTAATGAGTATATTACTCTTAGAATTTCCAATATTAACTTTACTCTTTATTTTAATTTATTTTTTTAGAATTAATTTAAAGGAACGTAGTTCAATACAATCCCAGATGATGCAACTAGAACTGCGAATGGCACTTTGTCAATTTATCCATAATTATGCTGAAGATTCGGAAGAAATGCATAAGAAGAATAAGGATGGATTTACAAAATTTGAAAATATTATTTTTTCTCCAATCGTTTCTTCAGATGACAAAATACCAAGCACATTTGATGGCATGGATCAACTTGCTAAACTCATCGAAGTGATAAAAAAATAATGAGTGTGATTTGATTTTATTAACGTAACGAATTTCATTGTTCTGGCATGAAAAATGCTTATTTTTGAAGCATTTTTAAATAGATTGAGCAGCATTGCATCAAAAAGAAACAGGATAAAGATGAAAATATTTACTCAAAGACTTGAGCAAGTTGATGATGGAGCAGTATTTGAAACGGTACAGTTAACTTTTGATACTCGCCAAAAAAGTCGCTTTCGGGCAACTTTACAAAATGGAAACGATATTGGTGCAGATTTACCGCGTACAGGTATTTTAAGAAGTGGTTCATACATTGCAACTGAACAAGGCGAAATATTAAGAGTTGATGCAAAACCAGAACGCTTGATGCAGGTGACAGCCAATACACCATTTGAATTACTCAAAGCAGCCTATCATTTAGGTAATCGTCATGTTCCACTTATGCTTACCCCAACAGCTTTATATTTTGAACCAGACCATGTACTTGCAGAAATGGTGACCGGACTAGGTTTAAAAATTTCAGAAATAGACCATCCTTTTGAACCAGAAAGTGGGGCGTACGCACAACATAACCATGATCACAGGCTTAGCCCAATCAAGGCTTTACATCATGTCCATCACTAATGCCACACAATTGCTCAAACTGCTTACCCTGTCATCGACAGCTCTGCCAGTAGGAGCATATTGTTATTCACAGGGTGTGGAAAGTGCCATTGTTAAAGGCATGATTTACGATGAACCCAGTAGTATTTGCTATTTTGAAGAAGTGCTGGAAATGCTCTTGGTTCGTTTTGAATTACCAGTACTAAAACGTTTGATGCAGCATACATCATCTGAACAGGACTTTTTGTATTGGGCAGATTTATATCGTGCCAGTCGCGAAAGTAAAGAACTATTGGCTGAATCTGCGCAGTTGGCATTTTCATTGAATGCATGGATTCGAGATGTTTTAAAAATATCTGTAAATGTCAAAAAACAGTATGGCTTTGTTCCAGTCTATGCAGAACTTTGTGCAAGACTGGGTTTAAGTGAAAATGATGTTTTAACAGCATATACATTTACTGTTCTGGAAAATCAGGTTTTGGCTGCAGTTAAAACAGTACCACTCGGGCAGATGAGTGGACAGCGAATTTTATGGCATTTGCATGGATTGATTCCTGATGCCATTGAAAAAGCACTGAAATTACAAGATGATGAGATCAGTAGTAGTCTACCTCAATACGCAATGCTGAGCATGCAACATGAAACCCAGTATTCCAGATTATTTCGATCTTAAGTTCTTACACGTTTTTTCAATGTGACAAGAGTCATGTTAAGACCAATTATTGTTTCTCACTAAAAATGAAACATATCCAGTTATTAAGATTAAGAAGGAAAAAATCATGTCAGAACGTAGCCCATTACGTGTCGGGATTGGCGGACCTGTTGGATCTGGTAAAACAGCACTTACACTGAATCTATGTCGGGCACTTCGCGATAGATACAACATGGCAGTTGTTACCAATGATATTTATACGAAAGAAGATTCAAATTTTTTAACCCGAAATGAAGCAATGTCACCAGATCGAATTGTCGGTGTGGAAACTGGTGGTTGTCCACATACTGCCATTCGTGAGGATGCTTCCATCAATCTGGCTGCGATTGATGATTTATGTGAAAAGTTTGAAGGTTTGGAACTGATCATCATTGAAAGTGGTGGTGATAATCTGGCGGCTACGTTCAGTCCTGAACTATCTGATCTGACCTTATACGTTATAGATGTTGCTGGGGGGGAAAAAATTCCGCGTAAAGGTGGTCCAGGTATTACTAAATCGGATCTATTAATTATTAATAAAACTGATTTGGCACCTATGGTTGGTGCAAGCTTGGAGGTGATGGATCAGGATGCCAAACGCATGCGTGGTGATAAACCATTTATCTTTTCAAACATGAAAACTGAAGATGGTTTGACAGAAATTATTTCATTTATTGAAAAACAAGGTCTATTTAAAGCCTAAGGAATTGTAATGCAAAAAATCATTCAAACAATAATATTTGCATGTCTGGCTTTTATGCCAGCATGGGTATTTGCTCACCCAGGACATGATCATAGCCATGTGGGTTTTGAAGCTGGTTTTCTTCATCCGTTTACAGGGCTTGATCACATGATGATGGCGCTTGCACTAGGTGTATTGTTTTATTCGGCAGTCAAACAATGGAAGCTTGTTGGCGTTTTAGTCATGTCAATCGCACTGGTTTCAGGTTTTGCGATAGGGGTTGAACATCTGATTCCTGAAAATTTTGCTGAATATGGTATAGGGTTATCCTTACTTGCCGTTGCTGTTGCACTCTGGTCAAAATCTAAAGTCATCTTACCGGTTGCAACGGCTCTATTAGTGACTTTTCACGGTGTTGCACATGGTGCTGAATTAGGTCAGTCTGGCCATCTTATTGGGCTAGTAGCCGGGATGGTGACAGCTATGGTAATGATTTATATTGTAGGTCTGGGATTTGGTAAATTTATAGTTGATCATATTCCTTATGGTAAAAAAATCGTGGGTGCATTGGCTGCATTTATTGCTCTGGTTGGTTTGGCTTAAATATTTTAAGTTTAAAAAAGACCAAATCCCACATTCAAAAATGTGGGATTTTTATTTGGAAAGCGATACCAAATAAACATGATTATTAATTTTATTTTTCACTTAATATTTTGTATTTATTAAATTATTTTTAAAAAGCAATAGAGATTACTAAACTCTATTTATGTATTAATGATTCTTTGCATTTTCACTAAGGTTTACTACATAACATTCATGATGTTTTCATTACTTTCATGCATTCTATCAACATCAGGACAAATCAACTTGTTTTGAAATATTGCCTATAAAGTTATTGCCTATTTATTAGCCAGGTATTGGGTTTAATATTACTTTTGGGCGAATCGAAATTTAAGTTTTACAGCCATGACTCTCTCCAGACCATGGCTTTTTTTATCTTATTGAATATGTAAAAAAGCCCCTAATAGCAGGAGCTTGTAAATTTGCGCTGATTTATTTTAGAGTTTTTATTTTTCCATCGTTTTACACAGTGAGCAAATTACACCATTATGCCTATGAGAATACATGATGTCGGGGCGCTCATAATCCTGGTCACATGATACACAATGGTAAACTGTTGCCACAGGTGTACCTTCAACATCATAACGAGGCTCTTTAATCCCGTCATGTTCTGATTTGATATAGTATTCCCCTTTGGTTAGTAGTCCCATGATAGGGGTAAGGACAAACGCAACAACTAACGCGATCAATGGTGAATATGATGCAAGGAAATCACCCAGCAAGCCGAAGAATGCAGCGATAGAAAGTCCAGCAGCAGCAAGGAAAGATACCATACCAACAGGGTTGATGTTATATAGCATGTCGCGACGATACTCAGGCTCTTTGGGAGAAAGTTTGAGTAAGTACTTATTGATCGAGATGTCTGTTGCGACAACAACAACCCAGGCAATGGCAAAATTCGAATAGAAACCTAGAATTTTACCAAGAACAGCAAACATATTACCTTCCATCAATGCTAAGGCAATCAGTAAGTTGACAATCACAAAAACGATACGTCCTGGGTAATGTTTGCTCATGCGGGTATAAGCACTCGTCCATGCCAGAGAGCCAGAATAGGCATTGGTCACATTGATTTTTATCTGAGAAATTACGACTAAAATAACGGCTAGGGTTAATGCCAACCAACCAGGAAGCATGTCATGGAATGCAGCATTAAACTGTTGTACTGGTTCGGTCGCATTCACACCAGGGATTTTGGTGAGTAAGTAAAAACCCAAGAATGCTCCGATAATCTGTTTAATTGCGCCTAAAATGACCCATCCTGGACCTGCTGAAATGACTGCAGCCCACCAGGATTTACTATTTTCTTTTGTTTTGGCAGGCATAAAACGCAGATAGTCAATTTGTTCACCAATCTGCATGATAAGCGATAGACATACCCCTGCACCCAGCATAATAGCTGCCATATCCATAGGGGCATAGCCACTAGCCCCTGTATAGGTAGCAAATTGTCCTACCAGATTGGGTTCTTTATGGATGAGGTAGGCAACTGGACCAATCATTAGAATTAACCAGATCGGTGTAGTCCAGACTTGTAATTTACTTAAGGCTTTCATGCCATAAATCACAAGGGGAATGACCATGATCGTAGAAATAAGATAGCCCGCCCACAGAGGGATACCTAAGCCTAAAAGTAACCCTTGTGCCATGATCGAGCCTTCAAGGGCAAAGAAAATAAAAGTAAAACTTGCAAAAATAATACTGGTAAGTACTGAGCCAAAATATCCAAAACCTGCACCACGAGTGATCAGGTCCAGGTCAATATTGTAACGTGCTGCATAATAAGCCAGAGGAATTCCAGTCAGGAAAATAATAATGGCTGCGAATAAAATCGAGAAAATGGCATTGGTGGTACCATAAGTCATGCCAATACTTGCCCCGATTGAAAAGTCAGCGAGATATGCGATTCCACCTAATGCTGTAATAGCAACGACTTTGGGACTCCAGCGTCTAAAACTGTGCGGTGCATAGCGTAAAGTGTAGTCTTCCAGGGTTTCATTTGCGGCAGACGAGGGCTTGTCTTCAAAGGCATCTGTGGTAGATGGGTTATGCATTACAAATACTCCTGCTTTTTAATTTTGTATTTTGAGAGAATTTTGCAAAAACGATGCCATAAGGATTTATAGAAGTTGTTATTCAAATTAATTAAATAATTTTTATTGATTTATTTTTATAGTTTAATAGTGTAAAGACTAAAAGCAGAGACCATTAAAATAGTCAGTGGCAGGATCAAAAATAAAATTACGCAATATTTTGGTGCCTTAGTTCTGATCAAATATAAATAAATCAAGAAATGGTAAGAATTTCTGAAAATAAAAAAACTCCGTAAATAGTACGGAGTTTTTTATTTACTAAGGAGATTAACTACCTTTGCTCATCTCTTCAAGTTTATCCCAACGCTCTAGTTTTTCTAACAATAAATCTTCGATTTCTGCTAAACGTTGTGATGCTTTTGTTGCTGCATCGGCATCCGTGACAAACCATGAGCCATCTGCCAACTTCTCTGAAAGTTCAAATTGTTCGGTTTCTAAAGTTTCTATTTCAGCAGGAAGTTGTTCAAGTTCACGTTGATCTTTATAGCTGAGTTTTACTTTTTTAACAGGAGTGGCTGTATTTTTTGCTGCTTCAGCCTCTGCTTTGGCAATGGCTTTTTTTACATCACTCTTTTGGTCAACAACAGTCTGGTCTGGGCGTTGTTGAAGATAATCCTGATAACCACCAATGTATTCATCAATATTGCCTTTACCATCAAATACCCATGTCGATGTCACGACATTGTCCATAAATGCACGGTCATGGCTAATCAGGAGTAATGTCCCTTTGTATTCTGCCAACATTTCTTCTAATAGCTCTAAAGTAACCATATCCAGATCATTGGTTGGTTCATCCATGACGATCAGGTTAGATGGCTTAAGCAATAGTTTTGCAAGCAAGACACGATTTCTCTCACCCCCAGAAAGTGCCTTGACTGGTGTGCGGGCACGCTCAGGAGAAAATAAAAAATCTTGTAGGTAGCTGTAGATATGTCGACGTTGTCCGTGTACATCGACAAAATCAGAACCTTCTGAAACATTATCGGATACTGATTTTTCCAGCTCCAACTGGTTTCTCAGCTGATCAAAGTACGCAATTTCAAGTTGTGTCCCGACCTTGACTGAGCCACCATGTTCCACATCACCCAATATGGCTTTAATGAGTGTTGTTTTACCTACACCATTGTCTCCAACCAGACCAATACGATCACCACGAAGCACAATCGCAGAAAAATCTTTAATCAGTGGATTCCCGTCATATTCAACACGTAGATGTTCAATATCGAAGACCAGTTTGCCAGAACGAGAGGCTTCCTGAACCCCCATGTTGACTTTGCCTTGCTGGAAACGGCGTGCTTTGGACTCTTCGCGTAAAGCTTTTAAGGCACGAACACGACCTTCATTACGCGTACGGCGGGCTTTAATCCCTTGACGAATCCAGGCTTCTTCTTCTGCCAGTTTTTTGTCAAACAGGGCATTTTGTTTTTCTTCAGCTTCGAGTTGCTGTGCTTTGAGTTCTAAATAACGGGTATAGTTTCCTTCATAACTACGTAAAATGCCTCGATCCAGTTCAACAATACGTGTTGCAACGCTATCGACAAAAGCACGGTCATGCGAAATAAAAAGCAGGGTCAGATTATTTTGATCAAGCAAAAATTTTTCTAACCACTCAATACTTTCGACATCCAGATGGTTAGTTGGTTCATCAAGTAACAACACATCTGGTTGAGTAAGAAGTGCACGTGCCAAAAGCACCCGGCGTTTACGCCCGCCTGATAGTTCAGCCAGATCTGCCTGTGGATCTAGGCCCATTTTACTCAGAATGGAGTTTACTTTGGTTTCGAGTGCCCATCCATCAAGCTGATCCAGTTTATGCTGTAATAACCCCATTCTGTCACAAGCTTGCATATCACCAAGTACACACGCATCACTTGCTTCGTGGTATTCTTTTAAAACTTTTGCTGCTTCTCCTGCACCATCAGCAACAATATCGGCAACTTTTCCGCTATCCATTGGCACATCTTGCGCTAACATAGATACGGTTAAGCCATTTTGAATTGAGACTTCGCCCTGATCAGGGAGTAGGCTTCCTTCAATAAGTTTGAGCAGGGTAGATTTACCTTCACCATTACGGCCGATCAAACACACTCGTTCGCCACGTTCTAGGTTAAAGTTCGCGCCATCGAGTAGGGCAGGTCCACCAAATGCAAGCTGGACATCCCTTAAAGTAATATAGGCCATAATGTTTCCTGAAATCCCAAATGAGGAGAGTTAAATGACTAAACAAAAAAATCTAAATGATCAGGCGTCATTTTCCGCACCCATTGAAGATTTGCAAGTGCGAATTGCATTTTTAGACGATTTAGTTGATCAACTGAATGAGCAAGTGGCCCGTCAAAATGTGGAAATTGCTGATTTAAAAAAACAAATGCAGATTTTGTATCAGCGTGTCGAATCTGCTGATTTGTCAGAAGGTGTTGCAGCATTTGATCCACAGTCCAATGTGCCACCACATTATTGATATGGTTTTCGCACATTATATTTGGCAAAGGAATTGCTTTGGCTATTGATTAAAATTTATTGATAGTATTTGATGATGAACTTAAAAAATCTAGAAGCATTTTATTGGGTAGTGACTTTAAATAGTTTTAATAAAGCCGCGACAAAATTACAGACAACTCAACCTGCAATTTCTCAAAAAATTACAGCGATTGAAAATGATCTAGGCTTTAAAGTTCTGGATAGAAGCTCCCGTCAGATTAAAGCAACGCATAAAGGTATGACCTTATTTAAGTATGCAGAAAAGTTTATGCGACTAGAAACGGATTTGGTCGCAGAACTGACGGAAAATCAGTATTTAACGGGTACCATACGTTTAGGTGTATCTGAAACAATAGTATATACATGGCTTGTTGAATACATGGAAAAGGTTCAGCAGGAATTTCCGAAAGTTTCAGTAGAAATCGTGGTGAGTTTGACACCTGATCTGCAAGAAGGTGTACGCACTGGTGATCTGGACATGGCGTTCTTGTTAGGACCAACATTACCATTTGAATGTATTGAAAGAGCATTGTGCGATTTTGAGCTCAGCTTTTTGGCAGCGCCGTCGTTTAAGGGCGGGATTGGTCAAATGTCTTTTAAGGCATTGATGTCACATACTATTTTGACTTATCCACGTATGACTTATCCCTATAAAGAGCTTAAAGCCAGAATGAAAGAACAAAATATTGATGAACCACTTTCAATCACCAGTTATTCTTTAGCAACATTATTACGGCTGGCTGAACAAGGATTGGGAATTGCTGTCGTACCAAAACTAACGGCTTTAAAAGAAATTCTCGATGGTCGACTGGAAATTCTGAATACACCGATTCAGCTTAAGTCATTTCATTTTACTGCTATATACACTCAAGGCAACAATGCTGCTTTAAAAGAAAAACTCACAGAGCTTGCTGTGAAGACATCAGAAAAAGCTATGAAACAATTAAATGAAAAATTGAATAATTAGGTGATTTATTAGTTTATCTCTCAATTAATTAGAAAATACTTTTAATGAACCGACTATAACCAGAAC
>NZ_OOGT01000257.1 GCF_900323515.1 Acinetobacter stercoris
ATCTAATTCTATTAAGTAACAGGTTGCTTGTTGTTTATTCTCAAATTCAATCATTTGCCCAAGTTTATTATTGATATATAACGTATCATAATGTTTGAGTTCATGATTGATTGCATTATTTTTAATATGAATTGATTCAGCTGTATTAAACAAGAATGTATGTTTTGCTTTTATTTCTAATTGAAAATCTGGTTGAATTGTTAAATATTGAATTTGTGCTTCAATTGTTTGAGGATTATAAATCAGATTGAAATCCCGAATTTCACCATCGACAAGTTCTGAATATATCTTTTGACTCCCATCAAAATGGAAGAGTTCGCTCTGTTGTATTTGATGTGATTCTTGATGAGGCAAATGCAGTATTATTCCAGCACCTTCCAATATACTTAGTACACGTTGTTTATCTTTAAAAATGGAAAATTTACCAGACTGCTTCACATCTGCAATCGAGATTCTCCAATCAAAATAACTGAGATCTTCATGGCTACAGGCAATTTGAAAGGTAAAGCCTTGACGGTTTTTCCAAGGCATTTTTTCATAATGATGAGCAGATAAAACCTGGATCACGATGTAAATTTACCTTCGAGCTGGTAACGGGTTCCGGGGTAGATTAGTCGTGCACTTGAAATTAAATTGTTTTTTGACCAAGTTCGACGTTGTATGAAGAGACATGGTTCAGTTTTATTTATTTTTAACCATTTACATTCTTGAGTTGTCGCTAAAATTGCCTTTACTGTATGTTCACCTTCAGTCATTGGAACTAATGACATAAGGTAGGCATTTGGCGTGATATGGGTAAAATCCTGTTGTAGATATTCTGGTGTGATGGAAGCATTGACCAGCCGATCTTCGATTTGTACTGGAATATCATTTTCATAGTGGATAATAATTGAATGATAAAGTTGTTGTCCCTCGCGGACTTGCATCAAATAGCTTTGATTTGTATCTGCTTTGATGCTTTCTAAAACGACAACTTTTGCCTTGTGTTCATGATTACGATCTTTGATTTCATCCGCTATATTATGAATTTGAAAAAGAGCAGTATGCCTTTTTTCTTCTGCAACAAATGAACCTACTCCTTGAACCCGAACCAAAATCCCGTCTGCAGTGAGTTCTCTTAAAGCACGATTAACGGTCATGCGACTACAGCCAAGAAGATTGACCAATTCACTTTCAGATGGAATTTTTGTGTTTGCTGTCCATGAACCATCATTGATTTTATTATGAATAAGTTGCTTAACTTGCATATAAATTGGTACTGGACTGGTTTCATTCACAGAAAGATTGCTATGAGTTACATTTTTATTTGTCATATGAAATTTCAACCATTTACTCAGCGTATCATTCTAACAATATAGAATTTAAGTTGTATATACACGTCTATCTTATCTGAAAAAATTAAAGATTTAAATAAATTAAACATAATAAAGCATTATCATCCTAGCATGTAATCAGATGATTGATATTGATTTATTATAAAAATATAGAATGCAATAATTTTGATTGAAAATAACAGAATAATACTGATGCGGCATCCTTTATCAATGTATCAAAAAATTACTGACATTTTGAGGTCAAAAACCTTCCAGGACAATTTTACCGATGCTTTTACCGCTTTCAATTAGGGTGTGGGCTTGGGTGATATTGGATGCATTAATAGTTCCTAAGTGCCCGGATAAAGTCGTTTTAATTTTTCCACTATCAACTAATTCTGCAATCTTATTTAAAATTTCACCTTGTTTATACATATCCTGGGTTTGAAATGTTGATCTGGTAAACATGGATTCCCAGTGTATGCTGACGGATTTTATTTTAAATCCATTAATTACAAAACTTTCAGGATCATCAATCAACCCAAAACGACCTTGTGGTGCGATCAATTTTTCAATTGCATTTAAATAACCAGCTGTACCCGTGATTGAAAATATAAAAGAGGGTAGACCAATACCTAGATTCAAAACTTGCGACTCCAAGGGTTGACTATGGTCAACGATATGATCAGCACCAATCTGTTGTAACCAAGCCCTGGATTCTGGACGGGATGCGGTAGCAATCACAGTTAAATTGGTTAAAGCCTTTAAAAGCTGAACTGTAATTGATCCAACACCTCCAGCAGCTCCGATCACTAAAATGCTTTGACTTTCCCCTGTGATAGGTTGATTCACATGTAGACGTTCAAATAACATTTCCCAGGCAGTCAGAGAGGTTAAAGGAAGAGCAGCAGCTTCGGCATTGGATAAAGATTTGGGTTTTAAACTGACGATTCTTTCATCAACTAATTGATATTGGGCATAGGAGCCTTGTCTTTGATTTGATCCTGCATAAAAAACTTCATCACCAACCTTAAAATTTTGAACATCTGGACCTATGGCTTTGACAATCCCGACGGCATCGTGCCCGAGGACTTTCCATTCCTGATTATCAGCTGGAGTACGTAAACGCATTTTAATATCAACAGGATTAATTGATATTGCTTTTACTTCAATAAGTAAATCGTGGCCAGATACAGTAGGTAGATCAAGTTCTATGTCTTGAAATACTTTAGGATGTTCTATTTTGTGTGGTTTCTGGTATGCGACAGCTTTCATGGTATTGCCCAAATTTTTTTAAAGTCCTTTAGTTATTTTTAAACATAGAATCAGTTAAGCCGCAAGCAAATTTGTGTTTGAATAATTATGCTTAATATTGCGAAGAATTATGAGAGAATAGAGGATTAACTAACGAATTATTTTGGATCTCCTATGTCAGAACAATCTCATGAATCATTAAGTGATATCGAAATTAGAGATATTCTACAATCAATGAAAAATGATGAACTTGATCTCGAAGCAAAAGAGATAATCCGTCAAGGGGGGAAGGCCGGTCGTCAAGAAGCGCATAAACAGGCACTACTTGCATTAAATCAATCTTTTGAAGAAAAATTTGTAGAAGCTGTTACTCTGGCTTTAAGCTTAAATGAGGCTCAAGCTAAAAAAATAAAATATAAGAAAGATCGCATCCGTATTTTAAAAGCTCATGGGATTGATTATATGGCGATAGATGGAGCGGAGACTTCACAAGTTCTGGCACAGGTTGCACAGGCTATAATTCATGAAGATGCTGTTGTTACGAATGATTTACATGACATTTTCCCATTCTGGAAGCAAGGGTGGCCTATGGTACAGTTTGATAATGCCTACAAGATTTTATCTGACGACATTGAAATTCACTATCAGGAAGTTTTAAAAGTTTTACTTGAAAAAATATAAAAAGAGCACCGAAAGGTGCTCTTTTTATATCGGTCTTATAGGCATTATGACAGTGTTGAATGCAGAGGAAAAACTCCAAAAACCATGGCTGCAGCAAGCATGACCAGACACGTAATAATTGCCCATTTGATCGTAAATTTTTGATGATCGCCTAGTTCAACACCAGCAAGTCCACATAATAGATATGTTGAAGGTACAAGTGGTGAAAGCAGATGTACAGGTTGACCAACAATAGAGGCACGAGCCATTTCTACAGGCTGGATACCATAATGGGTTGCAGCTTCAGAAAGTACAGGTAAGACCCCAAAATAGAAAGCATCATTTGACATAAAAAAGGTCAAAGGCATACTGACTAACGCAGTAATTGGTGCCAAGTATGGTCCCATACTTTCAGGAATAATCGCTACTAGCTGTTTGGACATGGCTTCAACCATCCCGGTACCAGATAAAATTCCTGTAAAAATACCAGCAGCAAAAATAATCCCAACTACAGCCAATGCACTGGCAGAGTGGTTTGCAACAAGTTTCTTTTGAAGTTCAAGGTTTTTCGGATAGTTAACAATCAAAGCAATACAAAGAGCAACCATGAATAAAATAGGTGCTGGTAATACACCTTTAACCAGACAGAACATCAGTAAAACAGTCAAAATGCCGTTAAACCATCTTAAATTTGCCCGATTTGCTTCAGGTTGGTTTGAAATCTGGATATTGTCGCCATGACTTACATCTAGTTCTATAATACCTAGGCGGTTACGTTCCATTCGACCATACATAAATCCAATGAAATAAAGCCATACGATAGCAAATAGCATCGGTAGAATCATTGGTACAAAAACATCGCTTGGATCAACATGTAATGCACTTGCTGCACGTGCAGTTGGTCCACCCCAAGGTGTTAGGTTCATGATTCCACTTGCAAGCATCATCAAACATGCCATGACCAGTGGACTCATACCAAGACGTTTATATAAAGGAAGCATTGCTGCCACACAGATCATGTAGGTTGTTGAACCATCACCATCTAGTGAGACAATTAATGTTAAGGTTATTGTACCTAAAGTGACTTTGAGAGGGTCGCCTTTAACTTGTCGTAAAATCCATTTCACTGACGGATCAAAAAGTCCGGTATCAATCATGATGGCAAAATACATAATTGCAAAAAGTAGCATTACACCAGTAGGTGCTAGCTTTTTGATGCCATCAAGCATCATGTCTCCAAGACCGGAAATCTGAAAACCAGCCAAACTATCAACAAAAAAGCTTAAGCCATAAGTAATGAGAGCGAATGCAATTGGAACAATCGTGAGTGCGACAAGGGCACTTAGACGTTTCGTCATAATTAAATACATAAAGCATAAAATCATGCCTAAACCTAAAACGGTTAACATACACACATTCCTTTGAGTAAATTTTTCTATTTAATGCAAGGTGCAGATATTATTTAAAAATGGACAATATTAAAATATTCTAAATAATATAATGGAATGGGTGCTATTTTTTTGAGAAATAGTAGGGGCAAATA
>NZ_OOGT01000364.1 GCF_900323515.1 Acinetobacter stercoris
CTATATTTATGTTTTATTTGGAAAAATATTTGGTGAAAAAATTAAAGCAGCATTGATAATGCCGCTTTAATTTTAGAGAAATTTTTCAATTACATAGGATAGTCTTGCAAGCTATCCGCAATATCGACTTCATCAAGTGAATTGGTTTCCAAAGCCAAACATAAGGTAACTATTTTAGCCGTATCTGCTAAATTTTCTTGAGTTTTAAGCTTAATTCCTCGTTGCAGGTCGTAAATATGATTTACATCTATATCGAGTGCTTCAGCAATATCAAGGATGTCATTATTACTAAAAAAATAAGAAATAGCTTCTGTCAACATCGAGTCTGATGCATTGAGAATACCTTGATTTAACAGTTCATCAAATTGTTTAGATGGAGTTGAAAGGGAATAACGAAAATTTTGGACTAGAGTTTGATCTAGAACATCAATCATCTTAAACATAGCGAAACCTTTAAGGTGACATAGGAGAAGAATATAAAATTCTTTAAGCATAAAATATGCTTTTATCTGGATAAAAAATAACCTAAATTGCAATAAAAAGCAATGTGTTTGAAATGGAATGTATTTAAATTTTAAACTCTATTCTTTAAAAATAATCATGTAAAACAATTGAATACTTTGGTTTTTGTAAGGTGTGACTACTAGGTCACTTTTAAATTGATATTAGATATGCCTTGAAATCTATTTTAATCTATTTATAAGTTAAATACGTAATATAAAAAGACTACAAATTTTGTCGTTAATCCGATTTGCACACTTTAGTTGAGTATATTTTAAAATTGTCAAAATGCATCATGTAAGATGCAACATTAAGAAATTGTACTTAAATCAGACCCGGATTAATCTTGGTGAACGGTTTTTGAACCTGTAAATTTAAAATCTTAGGAAAGTAAAATGAATATTAAAGGAAAAGTTTTTGTTATCACTGGTGGTGCTTCAGGATTAGGTGCAGCAACTGCAACGCATATTGTTGGGCAAGGTGGAAGGGTAATCATGGTTGATATGAACCATGAACTAGGCATAGAAATGCAAAAACGTTTAGGTGATTTATCTGAGTTTGTACAGTTAGATGTGACAGATGAGACTAAAGTACAGCACTTTTACCAAAATATTGAACAGAAGTATGGACAACTTAATGGTCTGGTTAACTGTGCCGGAATAGGTCCATCGGCAAAAATCTTGGGAAAAAATGGTATTCATGATTTAGCAACGTTTCAAAAAGTTCTGAATATTAATGTAACTGGGACATTTAATATGCTTCGCTATGCTGCTGATTTAATTTCTAAATATGAGTTAAAGGCTGGGGAAGAAGAACGAGGTGTGATTATTAATACTGCTTCAGTTGCAGCATTTGACGGGCAAATTGGGCAAACTGCTTATTCTGCATCTAAGGGAGCAGTTGTAGCCATGACTTTACCGTTGGCACGTGAGTTGGCTCAGCATGCAATACGTGTTATGACCATCGCACCTGGGATTATGGAAACGCCTATGCTCAAAGGTTTACCTGAAAAGGTTCAGGATGCATTAGGCGCAATGGTACCTTTTCCACCACGTTTAGCAAAACCTGAGGAGTTTGCACATCTAGTCGGACACATTTTTGCAAATGCCTATTTAAATGGAGAGGTTATTCGTTTGGATGGCGCTATTCGGATGCAGCCAAAGTAAGTAGCAGTATATAATAATGTAACTATATAAAAGTAAGTTTTAAGGTAAATGAAATCTCATGTGATCAATATTGATC
>NZ_OOGT01000288.1 GCF_900323515.1 Acinetobacter stercoris
CTATTATTTTAAATTCCAATACATTAAAAGAGATAATAGAACATGAGAAAACTAATAATTGCATCAACTCTCACAACACTTTCACTTTTCTCAATCAATCATGCTTCGGCTGGATTTGATAAAAAACAATGGGCAGTACACCTACTCAACTTTACTGGTGAAATTCCTAACAAACCAGCAAAAGGATTTAAAACATTGACCTATCCTATCAAGGTTGTAAAAGGAACTGACGATAGAAAAACTTATTATTCGCAATATATCAATTTTAACGTACCAACCCAAAAACGCTATGCATATTATGTAGGTATACAACCTCAAGGAAATAATGAAGCTCAAGTCATATTCTCTGTATTTGGCGATGCAAAAAAAATTGATGCTGAATGTAGTGGTAGTGCTGATGGTGGTGCTGGATCAAGCTGCAGTAAACGTGTCACCTATAAAAAAGGAGTCACCTATAATTTTATAGCGGATTTTGACAAGGAAGAAAATAATTACAATTATTGGAGCGGTTATGTTGTCGATACATCCACAAATACAAAAACTAGAATTGGTCGTTGGGCAACTCCAATAGCATGGGAATATTTATCAGGAAAAAGTATAGGATTTATTGAAATTTATACAGGCATCAATAGTTGTAATGAAGTCACTCCAACTTCCGCATTTTTTGAAGGAGGTATTGGTGAGTTAGGTAATAATGTACAAAGCCGAGGTATAATCAATGCTGCTTATGATGTCGGCGTATGTAAGGGTAAATTTAACTTTAATAGTACGAATCCTGCTGAAAAAACCAATGGGCGTACATTTACAATTGAGCAAGGTGTAGACTAATATTAATTAAATAACAATAAATCAATATATTAAGAAGACAATATAGATAGGGAATTTAACTCCCCTATCTATTTAGGAAAAATATACTCAAAAACAATCATATAGCCTGCTATAGTCCAGCAAGTTTCAAACGATTCGCATGCTGACTATATAATGGCACAGGGTTACCTGCTCCAGATCCAACCAATCCTAAAATCTGATTGACTTCATCTAGATGATTTTGCGGATAATCATCACGGATAACCTCACCCAAGTGACTAGAACACTTGGGTACTAACCCGTCATTTGGACTATCATGAAAAAGATTAAGCGCCAACATACCTGCATCTGACAAATCTAACAAATTCGTTGAGTGCCCAACACCACTCCACGAATAATAATTTATGCCATTTACCTTAGCCTCACCATTACCACAGTCTGTTTCAGGAATACCTTGAGGAAACTTTGCATTGTACTCAGCAGTACCCTCTTTAGTTAAACCATTTAATGCAGCCAATACATTTTGATCCGATACTCCACCACCCGAAAGTAATGTTTCAAGGCCAGTAAAAAAATTGATAAATGCCAATATAGGCTTGTCTAAACCAATAACACTTGCAGGCTGTTGAATATATTTTTTAACAACATCTGCTACTGGGCTGCCTTTATTTGAACCTGCAACTCCTGTAACAGAAGCAACTAAATCAGGTCTAACACCTGCAACATATCGGACAGACTGAACACCTTGGCTGTGTCCAATCAAGTTCACCTTATCTGCTCCAGTTAGTGCCTTAATCGTAATCACCTGTTTTAAAAGTTGTTCTCCTCGCACAGCATCTGAATTTGCAGCAGATACTGTTGTCACATAAGCTTTAGCACCCTGACGAGCTAAATCAGAAGGAATATTGTGCCAATAATTTACAGGGCCTATTTGAGAAAGACCAAATAAGCCATGTGCAAAGACAAGTGGATATTTTGTTTTCGCATATTCAGTTTGTTTGGAAAACAAACTCCAATCCGTTTTTGAGACAGCTTCACAATTCACCTCATCATTTTGAATTCCACAATTGTGGTAGGTCGAAGTTGTTATTGCAAAACCCATTATCGGTGTTAGTAATGTTGTTCCCAAAATCAGGGCTGGGACTATTTTTTTCATTGTTCGTGACTCCGTCAATATGAACATTATTTTTTGAAAGTATTTTTTATTACTGCATATAAACGATTTTCCTCTACATACTCCTTATGTATCATTAAAAAAACTCGATGATGAATAATCCTTAATTAAAACTTTTTAGTTGTTCTTTGCATCATGCATTTGCTCATAAGCTTCAACCCTAAGTCTTTCTTCTGGCGTTTTAAATGCACTACTCTTCAATTCATTGATTGCACTCTGTTGATTGATATTTTGCTGATTAGCAATAATGCGATCTCGTTCAGCTAAATATTGGTCTATTTTCTGTTGCCATTGCCCTTCCTGTAGATCGACTTTTTCTAATCGCTTTGCAGCAGCCTCACCCACCAGATTTTTTCGCATTTGATATAGTTCAGCTTCAGACCCACCTCGGGCTTTTATTTCGGCAGTTAATTCCTGTAATTGATTAAACTGAATTATCGGGCGCATGCTTTCAACTAATTCAGCTGGTTGTTGGTTTAATAGTTCAGCACTTTTTTGGGCTTTTTCTTCTGTTGTTAAACTTTTATCGTTATTAATCGCATACTGGGCAATCGCATATTGATCATATTGCTCCTCCTGAGCAAAAAACACATCAGCCTCTCGTGTTGTGAAGATTTGTCGACGTAATTTGGTTACAGCCGATGATACTGCTCGATAGCTTTCAATATTTCCATCTTTTACTGGAGACAAATTTCTGAGTTGATTCAGATAATCAATATATTTATCCAGTAATTGAAAAGCATATGGCTGAGCTGTTGCAGGCAATAATCCTGTTAAATACTGACGAATATCCAAGATCAGATTTGCACGTGTTTTCTCACCTTCACTTGAAAGAAAATAATCAAAACAGTCCCTGATACCCATTGATAAGACAAGTTGCCCTTTAGTATTGACTTGCAATGGGCAGTTAACCTCTGTACCACGTAATGAGGGTGCTAATACAGGCATGACACCATTAAACTTTAAAGGTGTCTGTTGTATAGTATCTATAGGCTGCGGTGTGTTTAGTTCATGGACTCCCGGATCAACGATCACATTAGCCATTGTATTTTTTGAGCTTTTAGGTTTTAGATACAAAAAAACTGCTAAAAACAACAGTAAAACCAGAACCAATAACACATATTTCTTGTGTCGAATAATCTCTTCCATGATGAAACTCTTTTTTATTACTGTTTATTTAAGATTTAACTTTTTTATGTACAACTGAACGTTATCTAATTACATTTTTATCTTATTTTAATGATTCCTTA
>NZ_OOGT01000465.1 GCF_900323515.1 Acinetobacter stercoris
CTTATCTAATGAAAAAAAACTATTATGGAAAGTACTAAAANTTCCTAAAAATGGTGAATATNCTATTCCAACTNTCGCAGTCTTATCTAAAGAAGAAGNTTCTTCTAATAAATATCATGTGATAAACAAACCAAAAGTTTTTATATCAAAGGAACCTAATNTGAAATCTAAGACAAAAAGCTATCTTATAAAAGGTGATAAGGTGATTATAAGAAAACAGCAAGAAAANAAGTGGATAGAAGTTGANTATAAAAATAAGGTGTTAGGGTGGATTAAAAAAAATGATATAGACTGACAGATAAATTGTATCTTTGTTAAATGTGGTAACAGAGTTATACGCTATGTATGATAGCAGAAAAATTAGCAGATAAAATAGTAAAAAANTATACCCAGATTAAGGCTCAANNAGCGAAAAGATCGGATTTAGGTGTTTTGAAGAATAATGCTATGTATAAAGTTCTAATTGAGTTTGGATTTATGACTACACCTCATAATGTTAAAACATTAATGGAAAATCATAATATAATGGTGAATGATATATATGAGGCAATTAGGGAGCATATAAATGAAAATTAGATTGTTACTATTATTCCTCTCTGTTTTATTAAC
>NZ_OOGT01000171.1 GCF_900323515.1 Acinetobacter stercoris
CTAATATTTAGTAAATACGATTGACATTATATTTAGTAAATACTAAATTATATTCACCAACTAATAAAAAAGCACACCGACCTCAGAAATCAAATGTGCTTTTTCAAATACAACAGGTGAATTATGAACGTAACTTTAAATCCATTCAATAGCCTTAAGGTAACACTTGGTACATCCGCAATTGTACTTAGTGCTTTAAGCCTTTCTTTTTGTAAAGACCAGCCGGCATACAGCTCCCCCCCTTCTACACTTTCAAAACAAGATCCATTTGTTGTGGGTGTGCAGTCACTAGTTATTCAATCCGATACAACAGGTGTCGCCGTAATTAAACTTGATGATTTCCGTGTTCAGGTTTCATTTGAATATAAAGCCCATCCTGATAGCTACGGCGTGGCTGGTTCTGAATTTACTGCTGTAGACATTACAGACCTTTCCATTGATGGAATTAAAGATACTCAAGGAAATGAATTCCGTGATTTCACTGATCACAACGATGTTATCCAGATCAAGGAACTTATCCGCGGTTATATCGAAAAGAATCGACTAGTGGAGGCTGTGTAATGGAAAACTATCTACGTATTACATTTGAACAGCTCGGTGATTTTGAAGCTTATCATTCTGCTTGCAATTGGTGTGATGACAATGGGTTTAGTCATGGATCTATGGCGAGGGACATGCCAATAGGAATATTAAAAGGCGATTGGAGTATTGCTAAATGGTACAACCTCACTCACGAAGAACGTGAACAACTGGATGGATTTCTAGAATCACCTAATTTCCATGAAGGCCCTGTATTTATCGTCATAAAAAATGAGGAGGCAATCTAATGACTACTCAAACCAATGCACTCCAACAAATTCAATTTGAATTAAAAGCACCAAAAAGCAAGAACAATGACTTTGGCCATTATAAATATCGAAACTGTGAAGATATTTTAGAAGCGGTTAAGCCATTACTAAACAAGCACGGCGCAACATTAATTATTACGGATGATGTTCAACAAATTGGATCTGTAGTTGTAGTAACGGCTAAAGCTATTTTCACTGATGCCGATGGTAAAGAAACAACAGTTACGGCACATGCAGGTGTAGACATCAATAAAAAAGGAATGGATGTCGCTCAAACCTTTGGTGCGTCCAGTTCCTATGCACGTAAGTATGCTTTAAATGGTTTATTCCTGATTGATGACACCAAAGACTATGACTCTAATGAATATCACAATCAAATCAATAATGGTGTAAAACAAGCTCAAAATCAGAATACAGCCTCCTCTGCCCAATCTACAAAAACACAGAAACCTAAACGCACACAAGCACAGTTATATAACGATGCTCTAGCCGCAATTAAAGATGCCACTGAAACACATATCCTGGATGCTGCAATGAAAAAGTTTAGAGGTACTACCTATGAAGCAGGAATTACAAATGCTTGTCGCGCACGTGCGGACATGATGGGTTGGCAATCAAATCCACAAGTTAATAACAGCACTCAACAAAACAATCAAATGCATTCTTAGGATAATTATCATGAAAACTTATATTTGGTCATATGAAGCAAAAACCTGCCACGGCGTTGGATTAATTAAAGGTCGTATTGAGGCAGTCAATGGGTTAGCTGCTAAGGAAGCAGTTAAAGCAAGCAATCTCATGATTGAATCTGTTCAAGTGAAACTTGTTCAAAATCAAGAAAAAGCTCGCCGTGAAAGATTTCAACCTATGACGGAGTTTGCAGCATGAATGCAATTATTTTAGATACAGAAACTCACGATCTTAAAGGTTTACCTATTGAAATTGCTTATGTGCCTTTTCAACTGGTGAATGGTGAAGCTGCAATTTTTGCTGATCAGGCATTTGATGAGTATTACTCAATAAACACCAAAATCACATATGGTGCTATGGCTATTCACCATATTTTAGAATCAGATATTGCTAATAAACCATTTTATACAACATTTAAATTGCCTGGTGATGTTCAGTACATCATTGGTCATAACGTTGATTACGACATTGAGGCTATCACTAAATGTGGTGTCAATACCAAGTCAATTAAAGCAATCTGTACTTTAGCTTTGGCAAGAAAGGTTTGGCCGCATGAGGCACATAACATTTCTGCCCTTACTTACATGTTACTTGAAGGTAGTGACATAGCACGTAAAAAGCTTCGTTCTGCACACAATGCCAAACAAGATGTTCTGCTCACTGGGTTTATTTTAAAAAGCATAATCCGCGCACTTAATATTCAAACCATTGAAGAACTCTACCGAGCTTCTGAAGACGCTCGAATACCTACCATTATCAACTTTGGCAAATATAAAGGCACTGAAATCAAGTTCTTACCGCCTGATTATAAGCGTTGGTTGACCAATCAACCTGACATCGATCCATACCTACGCAAAGCTTTGGAGAAATAATCATGACAAATATTATTTCAGCTCAAGAGGCAATTTCTGCTTTACAGGCAGGTAAAAATGTTCTTTGTCGTCCTGCAGGTGGCCTGCTAGGTTTTGATGAATTAAATCAATTCCCTGCTACTGTGTTTTTTACTAATGATCATGAATTTTGCATAAAACGTGAAACAACAGTATTGGCTGATATTCAGTTTACAAAGCCCGTGGAGCCACATGACTTAGAACTTGGCCAAGAAATCTTTATTGTGATGCCAACATGTATTTTACGCACACAGTATGATCATGAGCACGGCGATATATGTTTAAGTGTTGCAAATGGTTTTGCTCAACTTGATGTAGAAAATGCAAAGCTACAGCTGCAAGCGTTTGGTAAAACCTTCGGAAATATGATCACCGAGATTGAAATTAAAGATGGTTTTAATGATAAACCTAAAAGAACACGGGCATCCCAAAAAAAGGCAGAGCCTGAACAAGTCACTGAGTTAAAAACAGAATCAATTGATTCACCACAGCATGAATTTCAATCAATACTTGATGATTTAATTGATAGAGCGCTTACCGCTAAAACCGAGATTGAAGTAACTAAATTATATCGCTATACGGTGCAATGGACTGATGAGCAGCGCAAACCGCTTGATGATGTTATTAACAAGCGTTTAACAGAGTTAAGAGTGAAAAATTCAAAATATGAAATTGAGTTTGCTGATCTTCACGCTGTAGTAATGCATGCTAAAACACCAAAAGAGGCAAACGATGTAATTGAAAAAACACAACATTGGACTGAAGAACAGCGCAAGCCCTTAATTGTCGAAATATCAAAGAAACTCGCTGAACTAAACCCTCCTGAAAAATCTGAATCATCCTTAATGGTTCGAGTTCAGAAAGCCGAATCACTGGAAGAACTGCAACTACTAGAAAATGAAGTTCAACAAATTAATCCTGAAATTCAAGAACGCATGATGAGCTATGTGAATCAACGCCGTTCGGATCTAGTTTCAGATGAAGAAATAAAGTTTTGAGGTGACATGATGAATTTGAAGGAAAAACAGACTAAGTGGAGTATAGAACGTCCATTATTTGAGGCTGAATTTATCCACTCTCACCTCCTATCCTTTTTTAATTTCAATGAAAATACTGGTGATTATGAAATTAAAAATGAATATGAAAACGATGCTGATCGTCAACTTGCATACGACACTTTAAATACAGGCTGGGTTATGTGGTTACGTGCTAAACGTCAGATAGTACCAGAAGGATTTGTTTTACTTCCGAAAGAGCTAAATGAAGAATTGACTTACGGCAAATATTGTGACGCTTTAGAGGGAGCTTTTGATTGTAGTTTTTGTCATGACGGCCCTATGACTTGGTCAAGGTCATATAACGAACTAGTTAAACAATTTTTAGCTGCAGATGAATCACAGGAGCCTCACCATGACAGTAACAATTAATCAATTAAAGTCCATGGACGTTGTCCGAGATAAGTATGGTTTTTGGCTACATCCTGTTTTTGATGAATACGTTAAAAACGTTATTGGTAATGCAGAGTTTTTAACATCTGGCCAAATGCAAGAAATACGGCGTTATTTCAATATTAGACTTAATACCACTCTTTTAGAAGATGATGCCAATCAAGAAATTATTGATAGATATTTTGATGGTGACACTGAGGCTTGTGCTGAATGGATCCCAACACCACCAGGTGATGGATATTTTCTAATTTCTATTAATGATTCAGATTATGGCGCAATTGCGTGGTGGGCTAAAACTAAGGAGGGGATATAATTGGAACATTTCAATTTCACAACCTATGACTACTTATTCTTAAAATACAGATCGGTTGTTGTTAAATTGGTTGATATAGCTGATGAATATTATCCAGCCTTAAAAAAAGCAACAATCAATAAAATGGCAAATGACAATGAATTTCCATTTCCAGTTTTTAAGATTGATCAAAAAAGTCGGACTTCACCTTATTTTGTAAATATAAAAGATTTGGCTGATGCTCTCGATAAAGAGCACCAAACAGCATCCAAAGACTTTGCTACATTTCACCGATGAGATGTAGCATCTCTTCAAAACTTAGAACATTTCGCCTAATTTTCACAGAAACATATCTCTCCAAGCTCGACCATGTATTATGCAACGTATATTGCTGAATCTGTGGGATTGTTAATCCCTTTTCAGCTAAACGAGTTGCCCCCTCATGACGTAAATCATGAAAGCGTAAATCTTCTATTCCAAGTAGAGCGCAAGTTTCATTGAATTCTGTTGAGATTGACCCAGCACGTAAAGGAAATAAATATTTCGAGTCACATTCGGTAAGCCGCATTCTATTTCTATATTTCGGACTTAAAGCAAGATCAATTATTTTATCAACCTCATCGCTTACCACAAATTCTTTATGGTTGCCTTTGGAGCCATTAGGGTTCTTTAAATCTCGGACTTTAAATACTCTATGCTCTTTATCGTAATCTTTTAATTCTAGACGTGTTATTTCAGCCTGCCTTCTACAAGAGAATATTGCAAACATTATCAACAAATGCATAGGATATACGGATCGACCTCTCTCCCATACCATCGTAAAATATTTTAATAATTTAGTTAATTCATCAGACTCATACAGGCGGTCACGAGAATTACCTGTACTTATTTGTCTTGCTTTTCTCAACTGCAGCATAGCATCAGAAATTTCTGAATATTTTACACTGATCCCCCACAATAACCTTGCGTGATTTAGAACAGATTTTAAATGTTGCAACTCATTTAGAATTGTTGAAGATTTCACATCCTTAAGCCCAAGTTGTGGAAATCCAATTTTTCTTAAACGGACATGTTCTGTCAGATGCATTGCACCAAATTTTTCTACTGGTATTTTACTGATAGGTAACTTCAACAAGACTCGTAATGATCTAATAGTTGTAATAGAGTATTGGTCACCAACCTCATTCAAATAACGACTAATTAAATCCCCAATTGTTGTTTTATCATTCTTAACTTTACCAAGTAGAATTTCAGGGTTATCTTGTATCTCAGCTTCTCTTTTTTTTAACCAGTTTGAAGCTGTACGCATAGTTGCGAAGGTCTTAGACTCTTTATAAATAGTGCCTTGCCTATTTATACGAATTTCAGCGCGATAGCGAATGGTGCCATCTGCTAATTTTCGTTGCGAAATGCTACCCATATTTACGCCTTAATTAAAAAAACAGGTAAGGTGTAAAATTATGGCGTAAATTAAAACACATTAATAGTCTTTAATGATTCTTAATGTGTTTTAATGAATAAGCAAAAACATACATAAGTTAGTGTATTTAAAAAATAAAATACTAAGCTTATGAATTAATGGAGTAATTAAAAATGTTATCCAAATCAATTACCGAATGGTTTGATGAATATAGTGAAAGCCATCAAAATAAGACCAATAAATCTATCCACTGGGTTTGTGTTCCAACCATCCTATTTTCAATTATCGGGATCATTGCCCATTTCAGCGCATTACTTACTGCCCTCATTCTGGTTCTTGTTCTTGTTTTTTATGCGCGATTAGATCTTGTTCTAGCTGTTGCCATGGCAGCTTTAATCGTCATTATGGCATGGCTGGTTTATATTTTACCTGTGGGGATCGGGTTTTATATTGGGTTATTCATTCTTGCATGGATTGGACAATTTTATGGCCACAAAGTAGAAGGGAAAAAGCCTTCATTCTTTAAAGACCTCCAATTCCTCCTCATTGGCCCTGTATGGTGTATGGATGCCTATCTAGGTAAAATCATACCTAAATGGAAAACTCGCCAAAATACCGCATTTTCAAGCTAATTTAAGAGGGCTAAGTATTTTTTTAATATTTAGCCCTCTTTTTATCTATTTAACACATAAATCATCAAATAAAAAAATAACATGCTGAGCACTAAATTTAATAAAATTTTACGTGACAAACATGCCAAAAACACACACATTACAGCACCTAAAAAATAAGGATCTAAAGGAATCCTCCTGATTTCACTTCCGTTAAAAAAAATGATTGGTGTGCAAATTGCCATAAGCAAACATGGTGCTGAAAAACCCAACATTTTTTCTATAAACACAGGTAAGCGTAATCGAATATTAGGTTCCAGGAAAAAATAACGATTAAAAAAAACAATAGCAGCAAGAATAAATAACAATGTCCAGGTCATTTTAATCCACCCTTTTTGTCAATTGCATATCAACAAGTGTGGCAACAAACATTCCTATAATTCCAGCAAGCACTATACCCGTTTCAATATGCATATATTTAAAACAAAATGTGAAAAATACAGAAACAATAACACCTACAAAAGTTGCAATTTTTTTAACCATCGGAACAACAATTAAAATAAAAACAGCAATAATTGAAAAATCTAAATGTAAGCTTTGCAAATCAGGAACAATATTTGCTAAAAAAATACCCAATGCACTAAATAAACACCAAGCAAGATAAAAACACCCTCCTGCCCCGAACATATAACAAAAAGTAAGTTTTTCTCGCTTTAAAGATCCAATAGCAAATAACTCATCTGTAAGCAAAAAACCTACAAGTAGACGTTGAAACAAGGGAAACTGCCCGACTTCTTTTCTAAAATTTAAAGCATAAATAAAATGCTGACTCGTTAAAAAAAATACTGTGACAATAATCGTAACAACCGAAGCTCCTGATACAATCAGTCCCAAACTCACCAATTGTGCAGCACCAGCAAAAACAATAGCAGACATACCCACTGCTTTAGCATCTGATAATCCAGCTTGAATGACCATAGAACCAGCTAGAACTCCCCATGGCAAAACCGCAATAGAAAGAGGCATAATATCAGCAGCACCACGATAAAATGATCGCCATCTAGAGTTTGTTGATCTTATTTCCGATAGATTAAAATCAGTCATATAGCATTCTTAATTTAGAAACATCTCTATTTTTTATATTTTTCTGATCTTGTAGAATAGAATAAAATTGCCTAACTTTTGACTAAATGAGCAATATACTGTGCAGGCGTTACCCCCATTGCTTTTTTAAAGTGTCGATTAAAATGACTTTGATCTGAAAAACCACAATGAAATGCAGTATTTGCAATATTTTCACCATTTTTCAATAATTCTTTTGCTTTACGAAGTCTGGTTTGCACCAACCAGGCATGTGGTGGTAAACCCATATATTTTTTAAATTGTCTTAAAAGATGCCAAGGGCTTAAATCAACTAATTGTGCCAATTCAGTTAGTGAATAATCCTTTTCAGGACAGCTTAAAAGTAAATCCTTAATCACATAAACTTTCTTTTGTGCCTCAGAGAACTCTGAAGCATATAATTTTGCTCGCCCATAGCGCATAAGCAAACAGGCAATTGTTGAGAGATACATGCTCTCCTTGAGCAATTTATTATTCTTTTGCTCTAGTAAATCAAATAGTAAGCTCAGTTGTTGTCCTAAACCCACATCATGTACTACAGCATTTTGAAACCACGGCGTTGCATTTTTTTGTTTAAAAAAATCCTGACTAATATCCCGTAGCATCTCTGGTGTAGGATAAATAGCACGATACTTCCAACCTGTTTCAACAGCAGATGAGCCCGTATGAATCTCATCTGCATTAACCAAAATAATATCCCCCTTTGGAGCAATGTGTAGACTTCCTGTTCGATAAAAACTCTGTGCTCCATCCTCAATCACACCAATACAATAACCTTCATGCACATGTTTTGAAAATTGCTTTTGGTGATAATGTGCTTTTAATAATTCTAGTCCACCTAATTCTTGTAAATGTAAAAAATCAACATGTTCGATCGTATTTTGCATGACTTATCTCTCAATACAATAGTATAGCCTAACATGTTGATCCGGCATTGATAGAACAAAATTGCTCATCTAAAAAATAGACTTCATTCTTACTGATAAATTTTACCATCCATTTTCAACCAACCATCCTGATGCTTGCTATGTGGATCATGATGAGTCCAATGTATTACCCCACCTTTATCATTGTATTCATAATCCCCCTTAAACTCGACCAAGTCCCCTTTTTGTAAATTGGTAATTTTAGGTGCTAAATCAATATTATGTGCAACTAAAACTGATAATCCGTTATCCAGTTTTAAAATAAATTTCTGATGTCGTGAACCATCATTATCATCACGTAATACAGCCTTGACCATTCCTTGAGCTTGTACAGGAACATCACGCTCTTGTCTCTCATAAGCTTTGCGAATTCGCTCCAGCCCCCTAACAGCTGACGAATTTTCATTATTTTGTATAAATGCATTCTGATCTTTTTGATGTGAAGTGGGTTTCTCTGTTTTTTCAAACCCCAAATAAACAGCGATCACAAAAATAACTGCTGCTAAAACTCCATAATTAAGCGTATTTTTCATATTAAGAAACTTGTGTTAAAAAGCGATTTAACCAATCATTTTTTATGAATAAATAAGTATTTTCAAGCTACTTCAACAACTAAATTTAAAGCTAACTTACACTCTTTTTGTCAAATTATGTGTTTATTTGTATATAAATATAACTGATTTATGTGAATATTCTAAATATATAACTTTAAATTTGTAATGCAATACAAC
>NZ_OOGT01000062.1 GCF_900323515.1 Acinetobacter stercoris
ATGAAACATTATGTAATGTAAAGATTTGTACATTCCGCAACAAAACCTTCGAATAAACACCTTATAAAAAATACAGCTTCTGTTTTCTATTTTATGTTTGAATCTGCGTCTTAGTGAATCACTATAAAAAAAGCTTGGAATATTTTATCCAAATGGAAAAAGGATAGTTTTATGGATTTTCTAAACCCCACCGTGGTGACATTTATTTTTTATATAATTGCCATGGTTTGTATTGGATTATATGCATATAAATCCACATCGGATTTTTCAGATTATATTTTGGGTGGACGAAGCTTAGGTAGCTTCGTAACTGCATTATCCGCTGGCGCCTCGGACATGAGTGGATGGTTACTCATGGGGTTGCCTGGCGCAATATATTTATCAGGCTTATCAGAAGCATGGATCGCTATTGGTCTGATTATTGGTGCATGGTTAAACTGGTTGCTGGTCGCTGGACGATTACGCGTTCACACTGAAGTTCAAAACAATGCACTCACCCTGCCTGATTATTTTACCAGTCGATTTGGTGATCGTAAAAAAGTACTTCGCATCATCTCAGCATTAGTTATTCTGGTTTTCTTTGCAATCTACTGTGCTTCCGGAATGGTTGCTGGTGCAAGATTGTTTGAAAGCATTTTTGGTATGTCTTACACCACTGCACTTTGGGTAAGTGCAATTGCAACAATCAGTTATGTATGTATCGGTGGATTCTTGGCAATTAGCTGGACTGACACTTTCCAGGCGGGTCTGATGATTTTTGCATTATTACTTACACCCATCATGACCTATCTTGCTTTAGGTGACACACATCAATTTGTGTCATTACTTGATACTGCCCGCCCACATGCAACGAATATGCTTTCAGGTTTAAGCATTGTCGCCATTATATCCTCATTAGCATGGGGCTTAGGATATTTTGGTCAACCTCACATTTTAGTTAGATTTATGGCTGCTGATTCTGTGCGCTCTATTCCTCAAGCACGTAAAATCGGTATGAGCTGGATGATCTTATGTCTTGGTGGCGCTGTTGGTGTAGGTTTTATTTCAATTGCATATTTTCAGGCACATCCTGAACTGGCAAGTGCAGTTATACAAAACCCAGAAACAGTATTCATGGAATTAACAAAAATTCTGTTTAATCCATGGGTTGCCGGCGTTGTTCTTGCAGCAATTCTTGCAGCAGTCATGAGTACACTAAGCTGCCAACTATTGGTCTGCTCAAGTACTTTAACTGAAGATCTCTATAAAGGATTCTTGCGTAAAAATGCTTCACAGAACGAACTGGTCTGGGTTGGACGTTTGATGGTTCTTGCGATCTCAGTATTAGCGATTTGGTTAGCCATTAATCCAAATAGTAAAGTCTTAGGTTTGGTTGCCTATGCCTGGGCTGGTTTTGGGGCAGCATTTGGGCCATTAATTATTCTTTCATTATTCTGGAAACGCATGACACTTAAAGGTGCCATCATCGGAATCATATTAGGTGCATCCACTGTAATTATCTGGAAGAATTATTTCGCTGCAAGTACAGGTTTATATGAAATTGTACCCGGATTTATCCTTTCATTTATCAGTATCGTAGTTGTCAGTTTGATGGACAAAGAGCCAGATCAGGATGTAATCGAGCGCTTTGAAGTAGCAGATCGACTCTACAAAGATGAAATGCAAGCGATGAAAACCCGACCTACCAACTCAGCTCCAGAACTAAATTAAAACTTATAACTTTTATCTCCCAGCCCTATCTTTGCCTAAAGCTAGGGCTTTTTATATTTAGAGCCTATTGATATTTCAAAGCAGTTGCGACGATGAGTATTTTTGATATTAGGCGTTGCTTGAGAAATTTAGTGATCTAAATGATGAGAAACACTGTTTCGGAACCAACAACGACATAACGACAAAAAATACTCTCATCCTGCTACGCCTTGCGCTTCATTCAAAACAGTGCTTTGAACTGTCCCAGAGTCACAGATTATTTATTTTTAGATTTTACCTTAAAATTCAGATTAACCTGGGAGCTATCTTTAATCACCTCCATCACCGGATAACTCCGGGTTTCTTTTACACTCGGAAGTCGCCATAATATCTGTCCCGAAATACGCCTAAACTCTTCCATATTGGCACAGCGTATTTTTACCAGAAAATCAAAACCTCCACTGATCATATGACAGGCACTAATTTCAGGATAATCCAGTACTGCTTCTGAAAATTCATCTAGGGCATTGGGTGTGGTTTTGTCTAATAAAACTTCTACAAATACCACAAAACTTGAATTTAAAAGATTTGGATCAAGTTTGGCTTCATACCCCATAATGAAACCCTCACTCGTCAATTTTTGTACTCTTGCCAAAGCAGCAGTTGCAGATAAGTTTACTGCTTCTGCCAATTTTATGTTCGAAATTCGTCCATCATTTTGTAGTATTTCTAAAATACGAATATCTGTGCGATCAAGTGTTAAAAATGGGCCAGTCATACGAATTAATCTCTAAAAGATGCCAAAATTATAGTGAGTTATTCTGCATTTATTTTGTAATCATAAATTAAATACTATTTCTGATACAAGATAAATTTTAGTCACAGGATGTTGGCATGAACATGATGGATAATTCTCTACAATCCGATCTTCCTCCCCCTAGCTTTGAATACATTACTGAGTTCAAAGAAAAAAATGATTTTGAGATAGAAATCAATACTGCATGGCGTCGCCCAGAGCCAGAATGTGTGGAAAGACTTCTTGCACATGTAGATATTCCAGATGAAATCAATCACAAAATACATGATCTGGCTTTTAATCTTGCCCATAGTTTAAGAGAACAAAAAGGTTCTTCAGGTAAAGCTGGAATAGTTCAAGGTCTGCTTCAGGAGTTTTCACTCTCCTCACAAGAAGGTATCGCACTCATGTGCCTGGCTGAAGCACTTCTTCGCATCCCAGATACTGCTACACGTGATTTATTGATTCGAGACAAAATCAACCAAGGCAATTGGAAAGAACATTTAGGGCAAAGTAACCTGATGTTTGTCAATGCAGCAGCATGGGGGCTGATGCTGACTGGCAAACTTATGGAAACACCAAAACAAAATAGTCTTTCAGGTATGCTCACTTCCCTGTTGGCACGAAGTGGTCGTGGCATAATTCGTAAAGCTGTTGATGTCGCAATGCGTATGATGGGTGAACAGTTCGTTACTGGTGAAACCATCGAAGAAGCATTAAATCATGCCAAGGTACTTGAAGATAAAGGCTTCCGTTATTCTTATGACATGTTGGGTGAAGCAGCGCTCACTGAACATGATGCAGACCGTTATTTTGAAGATTACACTCAAGCTATACATGCGATTGGTAAGGCATCACAAGATAAAGATGTATATGATGGTCCAGGCATTTCAATTAAATTATCAGCCCTGCATCCCCGATATGTACGGGCACAGACGGCTCTTGTTCATGAAGAGTTATATCCTAAAATTTTAAATCTTGCGATATTGGCTAAAAATTATAATATCGGGCTAAATATCGATGCAGAAGAATCTGAACGCTTAGAACTATCATTAGAGTTACTTGAAAGACTTTGCTTTGAGCCTGAACTGGATAACTGGAAAGGTATTGGTTTTGTTATTCAGGCATATCAAAAACGATGTTTCTACGTTGTTGATTATGTTGTTGATTTAGCTAAACGTAGTCAAAAACGTCTAATGATCCGTTTAGTAAAAGGTGCATACTGGGACAGCGAAATTAAAAAAGCGCAAATTGACGGTATGACTGACTATCCTGTATTTACCCGTAAAGTACATACTGATTTGTCTTATATTGCTTGTGCGAAAAAATTACTAGCCGCGCCTGATCAAATTTACCCTCAATTTGCAACTCACAATGCACAGACCCTTGCAACGATTTATCAGCTTGCAAATCCTGAAAAATACTATGCTGGTCAATATGAGTTTCAGTGCCTACATGGTATGGGTGAACCACTCTATCAACAAGTTGTCGGTCATAAATCGGAAAATAAATTAGGTATTCCATGCCGTATTTATGCACCAGTAGGTAACCATGAAACATTGCTTGCCTATCTGGTTCGCCGTTTACTTGAAAATGGTGCAAATACCTCTTTTGTAAACCGTATTGCAGATAAAACATTAGATATCGAAGATTTAATTGAAAATCCTGTCCAGGAAATTCTGGAAACCTCACAAAAGGAAGGTACAGTCGGTGAAAAACACCCATCTATTCCCCTTCCTATAGATTTATATCAGGTTGTCCGCGAGAACTCACAAGGTTTAGATCTTGCAAATGATCGTGTTTTAAGTGAACTTAATCAGCATGTTCAAGGCTTAAGTGAAAATATCTGGCATAGCCAACCACTACTTAACAATTTTGATGATACTTCCCTCAATGAAACAGCAGCCCAAGCTATTCATAATCCATCAAATTTGAGTGATATTGTGGGTTATGTCTATGAAGCAGAACCTAAACATATTGATTTGGCACTCAACAATGCACAAGAGGCATTTGAAAGCTGGAACAATACAGACAAATCAATACGTGCCGGGATTTTATTAAAAGCAGCAAATATCATGGAATCTCGCATGCTTAACCTGATGGTTCTGCTTTGTCGTGAAAGTGGTAAAACTTATAGCAATGCTATTGCTGAAGTTCGGGAAGCAGTTGATTTCCTGAAATATTATTCAGCTCAACTCCAAGCTATACCAACCAGTCAAACCTTACAGGCTTTAGGTACTGTTCTTTGTATTAGCCCGTGGAATTTTCCACTTGCGATTTTCACAGGTCAAATTTCTGCTGCTTTACTGGCTGGAAATACTGTTATCGCCAAACCAGCTGAACAAACCCCTCTGATTGCAGCAGAAGCAGTTAACATTTTATGGAAAGCAGGTATTCCCAAATCAGTGTTGCAACTGTTGCCTGGTCGTGGTGAAACAGTGGGTGCGGCACTTAGTCAAGATGAGCGAGTACAAGCTGTCATGTTCACGGGCTCTACAGCTGTTGCAAAAATTTTGCAAAAAACACTAGCTGAACGTATCGGGGCTCATGGTAATACTATTCCTCTGATTGCCGAAACTGGTGGTCAAAATGCAATGATCGTAGACTCTTCTGCTCTTACCGAACAAGCTGTACTTGATATTGTCAGCTCTGCTTTCGATAGTGCGGGACAACGTTGTTCAGCATTACGACTTTTATGTGTGCAAGAAGATAATGCTGCAACGCTGATCAAAATGCTCAAAGGTGCTATGCAACAACTGATTGTTGGCAACCCTCTATATTTAAAAACTGATATAGGTCCGGTGATCGACGATGAAGCTAAAGCGAATATTGATCAGCACATTACCATGATGCAAAGCAAAGGATATACAGTATCTCAGCTTTCACGTAATGAGACAGATCCACAGGTCAAGTATGGTACTTTTGTTGCTCCAACATTAATTGAATTACCGAACCTGAATGACCTGCAAAAAGAAATTTTTGGTCCAGTGCTACATGTCATTACTTATAAATATGGCGAACTAGACACTTTACTCACTCAAATCAATGCGAAAGGCTATGGTTTGACTATGGGGTTACACACTCGTATCGATGAAACCATCCAATATGTCACTGAGCATGCTGAGGTGGGTAACTTATATATTAATCGTAATATAGTCGGTGCTGTTGTAGGTGTTCAACCTTTCGGTGGTGAAGGATTATCAGGTACAGGTCCTAAAGCGGGTGGTCCTTTATACTTGCACAAATTGATGCACGGTACAAAGTCAATTGAACTCCAGCCTTTCGGAACCTTGCAAAAACTGGCAGATATAAACCCTAAAAATGAATTGCTAGAAAAATTTGAAGGTTGGGCTAAAAAGTACTTCCCACAGGTTAAATTCGAAACATACCAAAATAATCCTGTAGGTTTATACCAGCTTCCAACACCTACAGGTGAAACCAATCATTATGCAGTGCTTGCCAGAGCAACAACATTATGTATTGCTGTCCACGATGTTGAATATCTAAAGCAATTACATGCAGTTTACAGTGTTCAAAGTACACCGGCAGTTTTAGCAGAAAATCAATTTATCCTGAAATATCTGGACAGTATGCCTGAAGACCTGAAACAAAGTTTTAAAGTTGTCCCTAATGTGCACGATGGGAAATTTGATGTCGTTCTTCATCATGGTGATACTTTATCTTTACAAGCATTGCAAAAAACCATAGCTGAACGTGATGGTGCAATTATTGGAATTTATCATCTCCAAGATGAAAATGAAGATATTTCACTGGAGCGTTTGGTTTTTGAACGTGCGATCAGTACCAATACAGCGGCGGCTGGAGGAAATGCAAGTTTAATGACATTAGCTGACATTTAAAAAATTAAGCAAATCGCTTCAGCGTTTTCCAAGCCATTCTCCCAAATGGCTTGGAATTTTTTTATTTTCAAATATAATGTCTAAAACAAAGTAATTAAAACGTTAAATAATGATCGAATATCTTGTCCCCTTTTTCATCGCTATTGTGATATTAACCCTTACACCAGGCCTGGATACAGCCTTGATCATCCGTACAGCTACTATTGAAAATAAACAACGTGCCTTACAAGCTGCCTTAGGAATCAATCTGGGTTGTATTATATGGGGGATGCTCGTTGCGTTTGGTATCGCCACGATCTTGCAGCAGTCCATAACTGCATTCACAATACTCAAATTTTGTGGTGCAGCATATCTCGCATGGATTGGTTTAAAGCTGATTCTTCATCCTCAACACAAGTTTGAAATAAAAACTGATACTAATTTTAATCAAAACCACGTGCCTAACTGGTTTATTCGAGGATTATTTGGCAATCTGCTTAATCCTAAAATTGGGGTATTTTATATTTCCTTTTTGCCTCAGTTTGTTCCTACTCATACTCAACATCCGAGTCTTTGGATCATGTTTCTGGTCTTTTTCCATGTCATCATTGGATTTCTTTGGTGTAATATTTTGATTTTTTCCTCGACTAAACTCAGTCATATTTTTAAAAATCAAAACGTTGTGAAAAATATGGACAGAATCACTGGCATTGTATTTTTAGGTTTTGCATTTAAATTGCTACTCAGTAAACGGTAAAATATAAAACCACATAACAGCCTGAAAGTTTATCAAGCCAAGACCATGTTTTTTTGCTACCATTGCTTTTTGCACTATGTTTGTGATTTTTCTGTTTTATGACTGCCTCTTACCAGCAACAGCTACAAGCTAAAATTGACCGAATTACTGAACAGTTTTCAGTGTTTAACCCTCCTGCACTTGAGGTTTTTCAATCGCCAGAACAACATTATCGTATGCGTGCAGAGTTCCGTATCTGGCATACTGAAAATGATATATTTTATGCAATGTTTGAGCGCAGCGAAGATAATCAGCAAAAAAAAGTTATTCGTATTGATGACTTCCCTATTGCTGATCAAAATATTAATCAACTCATGCCAGTACTATTAAATGAGTTAAAAGCAGATGATGTTCTATCTGCTCGCCTATTTGAAGTACATTTTTTAACAACCCTGCATGGTGAAACACTGGTTTCTTTGATTTACCATCGAAAATTAGAAGAAAACTGGGAAATTAAAGCAAAAGCACTTGCTGAAAAATTAAATATCAAATTGATTGGTCGCAGTCGTGGGCAAAAATTTGTTTTAAGTGATGAATATGTTGTAGAAGAATTACAGGTATTTGAGCGTAAATTTAGATACAAACAGATTGAAAGCAGTTTTACCCAACCCAATGCTCAAGTCTGCCAGAAAATGCTTGAATGGGCATGTTCTGCTGCTGGCTCTTCAAAAAAAGACCTATTAGAACTGTATTGTGGTAATGGTAATTTTACCTTGCCTTTATCGCTTAAATTTAATCGGGTTTTAGCAACAGAACTTGCAAAGTCATCTGTTTATGCAGCACAGTGGAATATTGAACAAAACCATATCGATAATATTCAGGTTGCCCGCCTCTCTGCTGAAGAATTTACTGAAGCTTATACAGGAAAACGCGAATTTCGCAGACTGATGGAAGCCAATATTGATATAAAAAGCTATGACTTTGACACGGTATTTGTCGACCCTCCACGTGCAGGTATTGATGATGAAACATTAAAGCTGCTTCAGAATTTCGATCGTATTTTATACATTTCATGTAATCCTGATACGCTCTATGACAATTTAAACACCTTATCTAAAACTCATAAAATACTAAAATTCGCTATGTTTGATCAATTTCCATATACTCATCATGTCGAATCTGGTGTTTTACTTGAAAAGATTTAAACAATTTATTTCAATTGTTCAAATGCTGTCCACCAGACAGCATTTTTTATTTCTTTGATATCCATATATAAATCATATGCTTAAAAATACCATCTTTTCTCATATTGTAATAATTTATTCATAATTGTGTGCTATATAAAATTAAATCATGATTAAACCCGTCATTTCAAAATAGCAAGACTTGAATTTTATTTTTATTTGGCTATATTTCGAACTATGTTTGGTTGCAAATGAAGGCTCTATGAGTTTTTGGCAAAAGCTGTTTTTAGCAAATCAACAGCATAACGAGCATAAAAATCAAATTGCTTGTGTTGAAAATGATTGCTCTTGTAAGTCCAATGATCAACTTGTTTCTGCATTGCTTAAAGCAACAGATGAAGATGTGATTGCTGGGATTAAAAAAGTGTTAATGTCGAGAGGCTATAGCAAAAAAGAGTTAAGTGAACTTCAACATCCACCTATTCAATAGTCAGGATGACGAGAAAAAGGCATTTGAATATTCAGATGCCTTTTTTAATGTCTATATATAAAGTTTCCTGTAACTGTATTAATAGATATTTTTCATAGCATTTTCATTTTCTAAAGTTTGCAAAAAATGCTCTGTAAAGCGCAACAAAACTTTTAAATTACGACTCCAGGTTGCTGGCTGATTCGCAATTAGATAAGTTTTGGAATATGAAAGATCAGGTGATAATTCATTAAATTGTAATTGGTCTTTATAGTGTGAACCCATGACATAGGTTTCAGGCAGGATCGCAGCTCCCATCCCTAGTGCAACACAGTTCATAATTCCATCTAAACTTCCCATCTCAATCACCTGACTCGCAGGCAGCTGATAACCCTGTAAGAAAACCTCAATAACACGTCGATAAGAGCAACCATGTTTAAATGCAATAAAACGGATATTTTCAAGAAAACTGGCATCCATTTGTAAATTCATTTTTTTAGCACTGACCAAAAGCATTTTTTCTGTCCACATGTGTAAGTTAAACATATTTGGAATAGGTTCAGTGTTACCAATAAAAGCACAATCAAGTTGATTACTTTGCACTAAATCAATTAGCCCACGCGTAGACCCTGTATGTAGATCAAGCGGTAAATCAGGATATTTCTGCAAAATTGCATGAAATAATGCAGGTAATCGTACTGCTGCTGCTGTTTCCATACTCCCTATTTTCAGAGGAAAATCCTTACTCAACTCTTCATGTAAAAAGTGTTCTTTTGCCTGTCGGTGCAATTGTAATATTTGTTGTGCGTAATGAGCCAGATCCTGCCCAGCACTTGTCGCTTGTATTGGACTTTGCCTAGAAAGCAATTCACAACCTAGTTCTGATTCCAGCTTTTTTATGTGACTGGTAATATTGGACTGAACTGTATGTAAATATTGTGCTGCATGAGAAAAACTACCATGCTCTAAAACACTCATAAAAATTTCTAATGATTTTAATTGCATCACAATCATCTCATTTACAGATACAAAGTATCACTTTAAATCATTTTACATGATACATCGTTTGACTTTTAATAAAACAAAAGAATTCACTGGAAAATAAACAATGGGGCAATTTTATCGCCTATGTATTATTGCATTGTTGGCAACATGTTTGGGGGTAGGAATTTTTCGCTTTTCCTATACAGCTCTTATGCCAATGACTATAGATCAACATTGGTGGTCAGCAAGTTTTGCCAGTTATCTTTCCAGTGCAAATCTGTTGGGTTATTTACTTGGTGCTGTTATTGCATTTACAGTGATAAAACCCAAGATCATTCCTCAATCCATTCTGTTCAGTGCTTTGCTTGGTAGCATTAGTCTTGTTCTCTGCGGTTTGGAAAGCCTCCCCCATCTCTGGTACATTTTTTGGCGGGTTATTTCAGGTGTTACAGGAGGTGTACTGATGGTACTCGCACCAAGTTATGCGTTAAGCCATACTCCTGCCGAACAAAGACATAAACTCAGTCTTATTGCATTTAGTGGTATAGGAATCGGTGTTTTACTTGCAACAACAATCCTACCTAAAATCGCAAGCTTAAACGTCGCATGGGCATGGTATATTTTAGGAATATTTTCTTTAATCGCTTCACTCGTTATTTACATTCTTCTTAAACAAACCCATTCTACTACTGTAAATGCAGTGGTTATCCCTACTGCGAGCTTTACCAAACTCACATCTCAACAAATAATCTTGAGTAGCATGGTAATCATTGCCTATCTATGTTGTGCAATTGCTTATATTCCGCATTCATTGTTCTGGGTAGAGTTTATTATTCATCAATTACACTTCCCTGTCGCTGTTGCCAACTTTCAATGGATGTTGTATGGATTGGGGGCAGTTTTTGGCGCGCTTGCCGCGTTCTGCTGTGTACATCGTTGGGGAATATGGGGTGCGATGATACGTCTTTATGTATTATATGTGATAGGCATTTTTATTCCTTCAATCTTTACTACGCCTCTATTTTTAAGTATTTCTTCATTGATCACAGGATTACTCAATCCAGCAGTTGTTTCGCTTAGCTCAACTGCACTTTTATATCTGGTTTCTCCTGCAAGGCATCGTTTTTTCTGGGGAATCAATACCACAGCATTTGCTATTGCACAATTGGTCGGTGGATTATTAATGAGCTACTTGCTCAATCTTGGATTTCATTATCAGGAACTATTTTTTATGGGAGGATGTATCATGTTATTTGCACTATGCTTAACCGTTCTTTTATATCTATCCATGAATAAAAATCAAGGTTTAAGTAATTGAATTATTTTTGTGCCTTGTCAAACATTACCAGTTTAAAAACATATCTATCTCGAGCTACTACATTTTCCAATTTATAATTTTACCTTAATTAATATCTTAGTTAGGTATTTATTGGTTTGTTATGAAAATACAATTTTTTCAATCCCGATAAGCATTAGCCTGTTACTTACAGCATGCAATAAAATTTCCCCTCAGAATGTAAACAAACCTGGAAAAATATAGAAAGAATTTCCAAAAATGCCGCTATAACTGAAGAGGTAATCCAAAATCAGAAAAAAGCTTTTGAAAAACAAATCTCAAAAATGCCAAAAGATCAGGCTGAGTAAAATTGTAAAACATAAAATCAGTTGCTTGATCATCAACAACAAATTTAAGCCATCATTTTCTTCAACCGATAATCCAGAGTCGCACGGCTAATACCTAAGATTCGTGCAGCTTCAGAAATGTTTTGCTGACTTTTATCCATCGCAGTGCGAATAATTTGTTGTTCGTATTGATCCAGGGAAAAATCTTGTGTAAATAAATGATCCAGATGGCTAGCATCATGCACAACATTCGTTTTGATCGTGTCATGTTGATCAAACATTTGTGGAAATAAACTACTGAGCTTTATTTCTTGTTGATGATCAGTCAATAGTGTTGCCCTTTCCAATAAATTTTCCAGTTCCCGAATATTTCCAGGCCATTCGTATTTCATCACAAAACTTTTAGCTTTATCACTCAAACCTTTCAATGTTTTGTCATACATATTTTCAAAGCGTGTTAAAAAGTGGTTTACCAGTAACGGAATATCTTCACGGCGTTCACGAAGTGGCGGAATAATCACAGGGAAAATATTGAGTCGGTAATATAAATCGGCCCGAAAGCGACCATCTTTCACAGCTTGCTCCAGATCTTCATTGGTCGCGGCAACAATACGAACATCAACCTTTCTGGTCTGGCTATCACCAACTCGTTCAAACTCTCCCTCCTGCAACATTCGCAATAAAGCAGCCTGAGCACGTGGTGAAAGCTCTATGACTTCATCTAAAAAAATCGTACCTGTATGCGCCCGTTCAAATTTCCCCATACGAGTTTGAATTGCACCAGTAAATGCACCTTTTTCCACACCAAACAGCTCTGCTTCAATCAAATCAGGTGGTATACATGCACAATTTACTGCAACAAATGGTTTGTCACTGCGCTGGCTGGTTTGATGAATCCCTCTGGCAAAAGCTTCTTTACCTACACCTGTTTCACCTTGCAATAAAACCGCAACCTTGCTACCCGCTGCTTTTTTCAATAAATCACATACCTTACGATAAGCAGCAGATTCACCAACCGCATTAAACATGGTGTAATCACGCTCTGCATCAGTATAGATATTCTTTTTCAATTGGTTCAGTTCTGCCTGCAAAGCAATAATTTCATCGGACACTGGATCAGGTGACATAAAACGGATAAGTTCATCTGCATTTTCCCACTCACTAAGTGGTTTCCCAATAATCCGGCAACATTCATCACCTTTGGCAACACATTGAATCTCTTGATAAATAATGGTTTGTCCCATGACATAGCTACTGTAGCCACATGCATAACCCAAGAGCATCCAACAAGATGGCTCATCTGATGCCCCAAATTCACTTAAATGTACTTCTGCTTCAAATGAATTCAACCAATTAAAATCAGCATAAAACTGTTTTAAATCATGACTTAAATGTAGTTCATTGACATCAACCTGTACCATTCCACGAATACCATGCATTTGCGGACCAGCCATAAATGCTTCTGCTTCATTTAGATTAGGACGCAACTTTGAAGTGACCTCTGCATCACGCATTCCTGCCTGATAACCACATCGGATAAAGAAATGTTTGGTTCTTTCTAGCCCCAACATCTGAAATAAATCTTTTCTCAAATACCCCATAATCCCTGTATGCAATAAAAGCATTCTGTTTTCATCAAACCAGATCTGGCCATGTTTGCTATCAAAAACGATTTTGTCTAGCAAATCCTGTATGTCTTTGTTCTGTTCCAATATTTGTTTATATAATTTCACATCATTGGCTTGAGGCATGATATCCATTCCTTGGCTATATGTCTGATGGCTTTGCCCTGATCTTACTCAATTCCTACTAAAATGCTTAGATCTATTTTAATCATAATTTTATACCATTAAAGTATTAATATTAATTTTCAATAACTTATAAACATATATCTTTAGTCTCAGAGGAATGAATATCTATTCTAATTTGTAAAAATTTAAGAGTAAAAAACTGTTCATCATTTAATGAAAATAAAACTTTCATATTTCATGAATTGATGAATTCAATCTTTATCAGAACAAGTAATTTATTGCTAATAAACAATAAGCATCTGAATATAAATAAAAAAATAAAGTTGGCACGAGTTTTGAAATATTCATGACAAATTACATCTGTTACGCAAGGCTGCGTCACTGAAATCAATTCAGTGTTGATATAAAAGGACTGACAGCATGACTCAAATGCCATCTGATCAACTTAAAAAGTATATCCGTATTACAGGAGATCGTAATGCGAAATTTGTAGAGTTTGACTTTGCCATTCATGATCCTACGCTCTTTGTCGAACTGGTTTTGCCTCAACAGGCATTTCAACATTTTTGTGAAATTAACCATGTCGTAGAAATGTCTGAAGAGCAACAAGCATGGAATGACGCGCAAGAAGACAAATGGCGCTATGGCATCGAACCAAACGTTCTTCACCCGAATTTACAAAATACTGATCATGATGATCAGACTTAAATCTACAAGGAGTAAACAATGACTTTGGAAATTAAAACATCAAATCTGGAACCCATTCGTCAGAGCTATGCTTATATTGAGCGCCGTTTTGGGCAAAAGCCTGCCACACGCTATCAGGAAGTCAGTTTTGATATACAGGCATCGACCAATTTTCATTATCGACCTCTCTGGAAACCAGAAAAAACCTTAAATGATAAAAGTCATACTCAATTGCAAATGCAAGACTGGTATGCATTTAAAGACCCTCGTCAGTTTTACTACGGGGCATATGTACAACACCGTGCAAGATTACAGGATACGGCTGAAAGTAATTTTGCCTTTTTCGAAAAACGTAACCTGATCGAAAACTTAACTGATGAAGTAAAGCAAAAAATTATCCAGAGCCTTTTACCATTTCGTTATGTAGAACAGACTGCAAATCTGCACATGATGTCTGGAAGTGCTTATGGTTATGGCACTGTCATTACACAAGCATGTATTTTTGCAGCAATGGATCGTCTGGGTATGGCGCAATACATTTCCAGAATTGGGCTAATACTTGATGGAAATACTGGAGAATCACTGCAACAGGCGAAACAGGTCTGGATGAATGATTCAGCATGGCAACCCCTGCGCAAACTATGTGAAGAAAGTTTGACTGAACAAGACTGGTTCAAGCTATATATCCTTCAAAATTTACTGATTGATAGCCTGCTACAACAACTTGTTTATGGTCAGTTAGACGGCTGGCTGGTTGAACATGGAGGGCGTGATGTCGCCATACTCACTGAATTTATGAAAGATTGTCTAACTGACTTACGTAAATGGTCAGACAGCGTACTTAAAACTGCAATTACAGAATCTCAAGAAAATAAAATACTGATTCAGAACTGGATCGATGAGTTACTACCACAAGTAAAACATGCTTTTAGTGTCTGGTCTGCATCAGCACTAGATGAATCATCTATAGACAATGCACTTGCTGTGATTACTGAACGTAGTAAAAAAGCAGGTTTAACATCAGACTCCCAGTCAGCAGCATAAGGAATTGCCAATATGACATCTAAGGTTTATTTAGCATTACAAGATAATGACACTTCACGTTACATCATTGAGGCAATTGAACAAGATAACCCGGAGGCAACAATTCAATACCTCCCTGCCATGATTCGTGTTGAAAGTGAAAATGCCTTGATCATACGTGCTGAAACTGTATCAGAAAAACTGGGGCAGGATTGGGACATTCAGGAGTTGCAGCTCAACATGATCACATTAGGTGGAAACGTGGATGAAGATGATGACACTTTCACCTTGAAATGGAATTAATAAGTTAAAAAATTAAAGGATTTATAATATGAATAGCCAAGCAAAAACACCAAATAAAAAACTCAATGCCAAAGATCGCTACCGTATGCTGACTCGTGATCTGGATTGGGAATTTTCATACGCTGACCGCAAGGAAGCATTTCCATACGAAGAGTTTGAAGGTATCAAGATTACAGATTGGTCAAAATGGGAAGATCCGTTTCGTCTGACTATGGATGCATACTGGAAATATCAGGCAGAAAAAGAGAAAAAACTGTATGCCATCTTTGATGCATTTGCTCAAAACAATGGGCAAATGAACGTCTCAAATGAGCGTTACATCAACGCGATCAAACTGTTCTTAACCGCTGTCACACCACTAGAGTACCAAGCATATCAAGGTTATGCGCATGTTGGACGTCAGTTTGGTGGTATTGGAGCACGGATCGCATCACAAATGCAATCCATTGATGAACTGCGTCATGTGCAAACCCAGATTCACGCCATGAGCCACTACAACAAGTTCTTTGACGGCTTCCAAGACTGGGCGCATATGCATGACCGGGTCTGGTATTTATCTGTACCAAAATCTTTTTTTGAAGATGCACGCTCAGCAGGACCTTTCGAATTTTTACTTGCAATCAGCTTTGCTTTTGAATACGTCCTTACTAACTTATTGTTTGTTCCTTTCATGTCGGGAGCAGCCTATAACGGTGATATGGCAACTGTTACTTTTGGTTTTAGTGCACAGTCAGACGAAGCTCGCCATATGACTCTGGGACTGGAAATCGTCAAATTCCTGCTTGAACAGCATGAAGACAACGTACCCATCGTTCAGGAATGGATTGATAAATGGTTCTGGCGTGGTACTCGCCTGCTCTCTATTGTCGGAATGATGATGGACTATATGCTTCCAAATAAAGTCATGTCATGGAAAGAAGCATGGGAAACCTATTTTGAGGAAGCTGGTGGCGCACTATTTAAAGATCTCAGTCGCTATGGCATTCGTATGCCTAAATATAGTGATGTCATCTTGAAAGAAAAAGAACATGTATCGCATCAGGCATGGTGGATTTTCTATAACTTTGGTCATGCTGCTGGTTTCCATACATGGATTCCAACAGATGAAGAAATGGATTGGTTATCTGAAAAATATCCAGATACATTCGATAAATACTATCGTCCACGCTGGGAACTTGCACGAAAACTCGAATCAGAAGGCAAGCGTTTCTATAGTGCAGGTTTGCCACAACTCTGCCAGGTTTGCCAGATTCCTATGACCTTTACCGAAATGGATGGTGACCAGACCATGTTTAGTTACCGTGATTCGGTTTATAAAGGTGAACGTTATCATACCTGTTCCGATGGCTGTCATGACATTTTTGAACGTGAACCTGAAAAGTACATACAGGCATGGTTACCTGTACACCAAATCCTACAAGGTAACTGTGGTGGACCTGATTTAGAAAGTATTTTACGTGATTATTATAATTTTAATGTAGGTGCAGACAATCTGGATATTGAAGGTTCACCAGATCAGCAGCGCTGGAAAAAATGGAAAGGTAACGCAGCTTAAAAATAAAAAGGACAGATGACATTTTACATGACATTTACTCAAGGAATATTAGGAGTACATCCATGACTGTACGTGCAATCGTAGAAAACTATCAATTTGAACCACTGGATTTACAAGCCAGATATGGCGAAAACATGTTGTTATTTATTGGCTGGGATCATCATACACTTTTTTGTTCAGCCCATGCTTTTGTTGTGTCACCAAATCAAACTTTACAGGAACTTGTTGATGGACAAATCAAGGCTGGTTTTTCACAACATCCTGAGTTTGAAAAGATTGACTGGTCTAAAGTTCAATTCAATCTAAACCGTCAACCTCTAACTGCTGATTATACAAAAAGCCTTAAAGAATTAGGTTTTGACCATAAATCACTTCTGCGTTTTGTCACACCAGAATTGGATGGGTTTAAAAGCGCTCATGTCTAAAGGAGATCAGTGATGAGTTATCAAGTCACAATAGAGCCAATTGGTACAATCATAGAAGTTGAAGATGATCAGACCATCCTCGATGCTGCATTACGCCAAGGCGTATGGCTGCCATTTGCTTGCGGACATGGGACTTGTGGAACATGCAAGGTTCAAGTCACAGATGGATTTTATGATGTTGGTGAAGCCTCACCTTTCGCCCTAATGGACATAGAGCGTGAAGAAAACAAGGTACTTGCATGTTGCTGTAAACCAGAATCCGATATGGTTATCGAAGCTGATGTCGATGAAGATGAAGACTTTCTGGGTTATCTGGTTCAGGACTATCAGGCAAATGTCATCCAGATTGAAGACCTTTCCCCAACAATCAAGGGCATCAAACTAAAAATAGATCGTCCAATGGAATTTCAGGCTGGGCAATATATCAATATTCAGTTTCCCGAAATCGAAGGTACACGTGCATTTTCCATTGCAAATGCCCCAAGTGAACAAGGAATCATTGAATTACATATCCGTAAAGTCGAAGGTGGTGCTGCAACAACTTATGTGCATGAACAGCTAAAAATTGGTGATGCATTAAACATATCTGGTCCATATGGACAATTCTTTGTACGTAAGTCAGATTCACAAGATGTCATCTTTATTGCCGGTGGTTCTGGGCTTTCTAGCCCTCAATCAATGATTATCGACCTACTGGAAAACGGTGATACCCGGATTATTTATCTATTTCAGGGTGCTCGTGATCTATCTGAACTCTATAATCGAGAATTATTTGAAAACCTGCTTAAAGAATACCCGAACTTCAGATATGTCCCTGCATTAAATGCACCAAAACCCGAAGACCACTGGAATGGTTTTACAGGGTTCGTTCATGAAGCTGTTGCCGATTACTTTGAAAATAAATGCGGTGGTCACAAAGCGTATCTATGTGGTCCACCACCAATGATTGATGCAGCAATATCAACGCTGATGCAAAGCCGTTTATTTGAAAGAGATATTCATACTGAACGTTTTTTAAGTGCGGCAGATGGAGCATCAGGAAATTCACGCTCTGCACTGTTCAAGCATATTTAATTGTCCAGGATAATTAAATACCCAGTTTCAGATGGTTTGTTTCATGTCCGTTCCAAACCATCTGATTTCAACTAAAGTAATAAATCAAAGGATGATAATAATGAACCGTCAAGAAATCGACAAATTAGTAAAAGAAATGAATGTGGATACAGCTACTGGTACTGTCAATCCTCGTGTACAACAAATTGTAGTCCGCTTACTTGGGGATCTGTTTCAGGCAATCGAAGATCTTGACCTCTCTCCTTCTGAAGTCTGGAAAGGCCTAGAATATTTTACAGATGCTGGAAAGGCAAACGAATTAGGTTTGTTAGCAGCTGGTCTCGGTCTCGAACATTATTTAGATTTACGTGCTGATGAAGCCGATGCCAAAGCAGGTATCACGGGTGGAACACCGCGTAC
>NZ_OOGT01000170.1 GCF_900323515.1 Acinetobacter stercoris
TATTACTAGTAGTATCATCAATTCCATATTTATTCAAAAATTCTTTGATGTCATCTAGTTTATGTTCAATAATAAGTGTATATATTTGTTTAAAATTATTTTTTTGCAATTCTATTCTCCTTAAAAATAATATTTAACAATCGAATGCTTTAGAGGCTTCATGTTTATGAGATTGATTTTCGAGTGGATCTTCGACCTGATATAAATCAGGATTATTCATTCTATCATTAAATTCTTTCTGTGTTAGTCCATCAATTTCAGCTTTTTCAACCTCATACCTATGTTCATGACCAGGAATGTGTCCTAAATCATATTTTCCATCTGCCAAGCTATAAGGTCTCATTTTATCACCAGAAATTGCTTTACCTGTATTAGGGTCAATAAACCTACCATTTTTGATTGTTGCTTTCGATTCAACTGCTTGACGGGTTGATTTACGAATATATGGTCGTCTTAATTTTGCTAGCCCTAATCTATCCACCCACTCCACTGGATTCGGTGCATACTGAAAATGATTTTCACCACCGAGCAATCCTATCGGGTCATGAGAAATAAATCGTCCCATATCAGGGTCATAATACCTAAAACGATTATAGTGTAAACCAGTTTCAGCATCATAAATCTGACCTTGAAAACGGTGTGGTTGGAGTAAGTATGCTTGTTCTATTGAGTTTAGCCGAATTGGGTTTAACTCTTGGGCAACTTCCTGCCATTCAACCGTAACCGTATTTCCCCAAGCCTGATACACCGCTTCCCAAGCGATATCACCCTCATGTGAAGTTAACTCTCTTGGGGTACCCAAGTGATCATTTTGATACCAATACACCTGATGTTGACTATGCTTGGGTGGTTCATCATTTGAAGCTTTTAAACTACTATCTAAATCACCTAATCCAAAATCACCCAAATTTTGGAGTGCAATTTTTTGCAGTTCTTCCAGTTTTATTTGTTTATCGTGCGTCTCATCATTCGCTGCAAACTCCAGTTTTTCATCTAACCAGACCAACCGTGCCAATGGCACAAAACTATCAGCTTCATAGACTGTGGTAAACACATGCGTACCGTTATAGTCCTGTAATATCCGATTGCCATCCCAAACATTCCAGACCGATTGTTTTTGCATCAGTCTGGTTTGCTTACACTGTACCGTTTTTGTCGCCCGAACAGATTTTTCCTGCCATGCTGGTGTCGGTACACTGGATAGACTCAAGTTATAACCTGAACCTGAGCTAAGGGATTGTTGCGGTGTGGTCTGTGCCGGTTTTTGTCTGACTTGTTGCGTAATCAGTTGTTCCTGATAAATCTGACTTTGTTTGGCGATACGGCGTCCGAATGGATCATAATAATATTGGGTTTTGATGATTTCTTTGTTGCCACGTCCATCGGGTTTATTGGAGATACTCTCGATGAGCTGGTTTTGTTCATCCCATTTTAGATCGATTTGCCGTGTCGTGAACTGGTTTAATATATGTTTTGAACTTAAATGCCCAAAGGCTTTGGCATCTTTGATCTGGATGCGTTTTTGAACTACACGTCCCAGATCATCATAGTCATAATCAACGATTTGATGATCTTGCTCGATATGTCTAACACGGTTGTCTTTGATTTTGTTTTCATTGTGAGCGGTCGCAATAGGTAAAATATTGCTTGCTGGGTCAAAGGCAAATTTTTCCCGTATCTGGATATAGTTTTCATGTTGTCCGTGTGAACTCAGTTCACTGGCAGTCAATCGAGAAAGGACATCGTATTGGTAACTCTGTTTGCGTTGCCAACTTTGGTTTTGGGTTAAATAGCGTTTATCGAGAATTTCTGTGAGTTGCCCTGCCTTATCGTATTGATAAGCTCTTTCCAGACGTTTTTGCTCTGGGTTATTACTATGTGTGACTGTTTGATCGAGCAAGCGTCCCATTTTATCCAGCTGGAACAGACTTTGTAGTTGCCCTTGTGTCCGCTCAATTTCCTGATGTAGATCATCCCGTTTTAAGCTACTGATCTCGTGATGCCCTTCACTATCTTCGAGCGCATAGTTCCATGCATGCCCTGAACCATAATACATGGTTTTGATCTTGCGCCCATCAGGTAGCGTAGTTTCTATGCGATTGCCCAGTTCATCATAAAGATGAGTCAGCGTATGAGTACGTTTGATATGTTCTTTATTTTCCTGATCAAACCAGTGTGCAATCAATTGTTCTTTGTTGAGTTGACCGATTTCGCCATAACTGAGTTTGACATGGCTATGTTCATTTCTGGCTTCGATCATTTGACCTGCAAGATCATAAGCATAGCGTATGCGTTTTTTTTCAGTCAGATCATGATGATCTACGATGTATTGTTCTAGCAGCTCTCCCAGTAAGTTGCGTTTAAACAAAGTACTATAACGGAGCTGTTGATGCCCATTATATTGTTGATGTTTGATCAGTTGCCCTGCCGGACTGTATTCGTATTTGGTACATACACCATCAAAAGTGGTTTCAGCGATCACCCGATCATTACTATCATATTCTAAAGTCCATGTTTGACCATTTTCATTGATCAACCCTGTAAAGCGGCGTAAGTTGTCATATTGATAGGTCACTATCCCATTCGCTGCATCTCTACGCCGGATCGGCAGGCTGTCATAGCTATATTGATAGCTGGTAATTCGTCCCAAAGCATCCCGATACTCGATCAAACGCTCAAGCGCATCGTATTTAAATCGTTCGCTGCTTTGATCAGGATAAATAATCTCACATGGCTGAGTCTGTCGTGCATAGTATTTAAACTGGGTCACATCTCCCAGTGCATTATGCACATGGGTTAAACGACCATAATCGTCATATTGGTATTGGGTGATTTTACCGCTACAGTCCTGATATTTTTTTAAATTCCCGTAGTCATCCCACTGCAGACGCTTATGTCCTCCTTTGGCATCTGTGATGGTGTAGGCAAAACCTTTAGGTGTATATTTGATTTGAGTTTGATAGCCAAGTGCATTGGTTATCACTAAAGGCTGTCCAGCAAAATTATAAGCCGTAGTTTCAGTATTACCTAAAGGGTCGGTAACTTTGGTCAAGCGTCCTTTTGTCCAGTTGAGCGATATTTCTCGCCAAACAGGAAGTTTGGTTATTGGGTCATAATGGATTAGGCTTCGGATTTTGCTTAGTTCGGCACCACTATATTGATATTCTGTGATCGCGCCATCCGCATCAGTTTTTTTCAATAAACGTCGATAATGATCATATTCATATACTTCTTCAAAGCCTGCCGAATTCACAAACTTGGTGAGTTTTTTCTTTTTATTAAAATAGAATTTCTCAGTTTTCTGGATATTTTCAGTTGGGTTATAAATAACTTCAGTATATCCCTCAAAATATTTAAATAAAAAATGCTCACCAGTATTGGAGTTGCTTTTTATGACCTTTCCTTTGGGGCTATATTCATCGTATTCATAATAACTACTCACGCCACCAATTTGATGGTGGGCTGTCATCATGTGATTTTTCCATTCAAACTTTCGTGTCATCCTCAATTTATATTCAGAAAGTGTTTTGGCTTCCACAGGACTATCATCGACATAGACATGGATTAGATCTGCTTCATTTGAATAATCATACCGAACCAGAACTTTGCCATTTACATAATCATCGATATCTTCAAGCTCAATATGCGCTTGACGTTCTGCTCTAAAAATCCGTTCTGGAATGCTCAATGCTACGCCTGTTTTTTCATCTACATGACTCAGCTCATCCAGTTTTCGGATATGTTTTATTTCTCGTAAACGAACCTGATTTTTGATTGTTATAAATTCGAGTGCTAACACCCGATTTGCACAATCATAAATATGACTTGGGTAGTTTTGATAGATTTCATCTTTATGTAGATACTCAAGCCCAATCTGATTACCATAGAGATCATGCATTCCTGTACATAAAATTAAATGTTCAGGCTTAGTCGTTATATTTTTTACTTGATGTTCAAACTCATAAAAGACTGAAGCATTTTCTATCGTGCCTAATGCAATTTTAAAGTTATAAATCTGATCTGTATTTTCTTCATTTATTTTCATTCGAATCAAGGTGAAATTTTCATAAACTGAATAAAATTGATCACTTGGCTCCAAATATGGAAATGAAACTACTCTTCCTAATGGTAAAATAACCTCAATTTTTTGTTGAGCAGATAATACCCGGATTTGAATACTAAAAGTACTATTCCAGCCTTGTCCATACCAGGTATTTGGGTGACTTTCCGTACCAACCAAGCTATTACTTGCATAACTCCGTTGCCATATGACGGGCAAAGCCGAATGAAGCTCAAAATCAGTGTCCTGATCACCTGTTAATATCTTGCTCCCTTGTGTTGGGCTGATGGGGCGACCAACTTGAGGATAAGGACAGTCAATATTGCTATCACCATCTTTTCCTTTGCCCTTGACACTTCCTCCATCAGCTTTTTTAGGTACAGGAACATTATCAGCTTTCTTGGCGACTTTTGCTGCATCTGCAGCTTTATCGGTTGCTTTTAAGACATTTCGCCCAGCTTTTGCTGCTGTGGCTCCCCAGCCTGCAAAAGGTATCATTGCACCAAATGATAGTGCAGCTCCAGCATAGTCCCCTCGTGCAAGCGATATTGCACCATTGACGCCATCAGCAATTTCTCCCAGTCCTGGAATTAAACCGACAATATCTAAACCCAATTGTAGTTTATCTAGCCATGACGATTTTTCTTCTTCTGGTTTAGCTGTAACTGTTATAGTTGGCAATATTGCTGATTCTTTTACAACAATACCTTCTGTATTTCCTTTACCCTCCGAACCATTCATAGAAAAAGTATCATCTACTCTGACAATACGTTTTCCATTAATGGTATAGCTTGAGCTTTTATCAATTGGATAGCACCTGTCACCAACAGTACCACTTTTTATTCCTTTCGCTACCCCAGCCTGATCACCCAATGTCTTTGAGATGTAACTTTTATTATGCAGTAATACTTGGTGACCATTTGCATTTACATTAGTCGAGACCAGTTGAGCATCGGTTAGTTTAGCTGTGACTGGATAAGGTACAGGTGGAGTTGAACTTCCCATTGGCGTTTTGCAAACATCTGGCATTGTGGAAACAACTATCCAGCCTGATTCTTTTCTTAATTGTAGATTTTCAGCCATTATGTATATCCAAAATTATTCTAATTTTTCAATCAACCATTTCAAATAATGCGCCTTCAGCTTCATTGCTAAAATGAGTTTCGACGCGTGCCAGTGGTGCTGTATCAGAACGAATCCAGGATTTATGGGTCAAACTGATGATCATGTTATCGGTGTCTATCAAAACAGTTTCAGTGATCATCGGAAAAGGTACCATTTCCCCAGTTTTAAAATGCAAAGTGATATAAGGTCTATGCCCCAAAAAGTCGATACAGACATAACCCTGATTTGAAAATTCAGGCCTTGTTAAATTCCAAAGTTCCAAACGGGAATTTGGATAAAAAAAATCAACTTGTTGATCAGTTGGTGCACCATTCCAGTAACCATAATCAGTATCCTGTGGTGGATATGGGTGTTGTTCTTCCAGCCATTTTTCATCATACGTACCTGCCAGAGCCAATCTAGGTGCCCATGCGCGCCCCACAAAGCCAAATCCAGCAGGTTTGTATGCATAATTTGCACTGATTTTTGCCATTTGTTGTGCTGTCAGGTCAGCCTTTTTAGGATGCTTGTTTATTGCTGGTTTGGGCTGCCGTTGCAGATGATATTCAATCCTTGGAGTCGGGATATGTTTATAATTTTCTATTTTTTCTTTGCGTGATCTTTTACTATTTACTTTTTCACATTCATCAAAATAATCTTTTTCTATCCAGCCTGTACCTAAAGGATTCGTAAAGCAAACTTGGTTAAAGACAGGCTCTCCTAACGCATTTGCATGCCTATAAAGAATATTTGAACCACCGAAAGCATATTCCCAACGAATAGGAAGCTCAGTAAATGTTTTGATATTTGTTCTTTTCCAGCCAGGTAATACAGCATTGGGGCTAAATTCACTTTCCCCCAATATGCTTAATGTCTTTTCAAGCTGAACTGTATACTTTATTTGCTGTTGTTCTTTGAGTTCACACTGATATTGTCTTTGTTCTTGCTCCCACAGTCGCTTTTGTGTATCGGTCAAAGGCATATTAGGATTCAGAGGTTGAGGTTTTATTGGTTTTTTAATTTCTTTTTTCTGTTCAGGAATACTCAAACGTATACGGACAGCGAGAGCCTGCATAGGCTTATAATCAGGTGTATAGGCACTGCCATTTAGGATAATATCACACCTAGGTTTATATGGAGCAAGGTCACTTTCATATTTAACACTACTTTGCCCCAAGTCTCCCCAATATTCATCTTCAAAGCAAAGTGGAACGGAGCCATCAGTAATCAACTCTAGGCCCCAAGTAGATGTATCTAGCCGAACTATCTTATGGCTGACTTTCATCACAACAATCCGATGCTCTTTACGGTCTGGATCGGCTGCTGCGTAACAGAGTGCAGGAAAAGGCGTCTGGTTTTCAAAGTTCATGAGTAAATATCCTTAATATTATGTATTAGTTGATATCAACATCATCACCATTGATTTGGACAGGACCACTTCCATCAATCAATATTTTGTGTCCATTTAATGTGACAGTGCCATCTGATTTAAGAACAAAACTTGATGCACCAACACGCACTTCAAATGTATCTCCAACTTCTATGCTAAAACTTTTACCGACATTAATACTTTTACTCATTCCCACTTGCTCAGCCTGTGCTAAGCCAACAGCAGTATTCATTGCCCCAGCAACGGTAACTACATGCCCCGCTCCGACAGTTACTGCATAAGCAGCTCCAACATTTAAAGCTTTGGCAATAGAGACAGTTTCTACTTTATTCTGACCTACACTGACATTTTGATTTTGTCCGACTGATAGTGTTTGATTTTGGGATATCGTTGCATTTTCATTTGCTGTGACAGTTTTTGTTCTATTTTGCTGGATACTAATATTTTCATTACCTGTGACGGTTTCTGTTCGATTCGCTCCAATACTAATTGTTTCATTTTTTCCAACGGTTTCCGTTCTATCTGTACCAATGGTAATAGTTTCAGTCTCACCTACAGTTTCAGAACGGTTTTTTCCAATACTTACTGTTTCATTGCTACCTACCGTTTTAGAACGATCCACACCAACAGAATGAGATTCATTGTTCTCAACTTCTATTCGTTGATCTTTTTCGGCATGTATCCAGACTTCTTCGGCCCCTTTTTTATCTTCAAAGCGGATTGCATTGGCATTTTCCGGTGTTGCACCTACAGATGACCGGGAAAGAATACCCGACTGAGTCGCATTGTTTGGTAAATCCCAAGGTGGCAAGTTATCTTCATTGTAAACACTGCCTGTAATTAATGGTCGATCGGGATTACCATCTAAAAACTGGACAATAACCTCCTGTCCAATACGAGGAATTGAAACCATTCCAAAATTACTGCCTGCCCAGGCACTTGCGACACGTACCCATGCAGAAGAGTTCTCATTTTTTTTACCTTTTCGATCCCAATGGAACTGCAATTTGATCCGACCATACTTATCTGTATATATTTCTTCACCAGCAGGCCCAACAACGATTGCTGTTTGTAAACCGTAAATATAGGTAGGTTGACTATTAATATATAGCTGAGGAACCCATGGAGTCTCTCTTTCTATGCAGGTTATTTGGCAATGATATTGTGCTGATTTTGTTTCAGTTTCAAATAAATAGTTATTCCCTGCTGTATGGTACAAAGCAGTGATCAGTAATTCTTTTTCTCCAGTTTGATCCTGAGCATTAAAACGCGTTAATTTAAACCAATGCCCTATTTCTGCATAAGCATCGTTAGCTGTAAGGTATTTTTCTTGATGTGTAGCAAAATCAGCTTTACTTTTGATAATTAACTCTTTTTGACCTTGAGTAAAATCTTTAAAACCATATCCGCCCTGGTATAGATAATTTTCAAGTGATGTAAGCTGTTGAGGAATGTTAGTCACATCAAAATCAGCCTGCAAGAAATCTGGTGCCTTAAAATCAAAGCTGGATGAAGAAAATTGAGTAAACTCCATTCGGGTACTATCTGAGTAAGAAATTACCCCAACACCCGTATTACTTGCTTCATTTCCACGCCAGATCAAGGCATTATTGCTGGACTGCACTGGCTGGCAATTTATAGTTTCATCACTGATGTGCAATGTATGACCGTCTTTCCGATGTTCATACCAATACGTCCAACCTGCTTTTTCCCATTGCCTATGTAAATAGTTATAATCACTTTCATTAAATTGAACAGAAAATGTTGTTTCTGCATCTTCCCCATGAATATCCCAAGCAACATCATGCTGAATACATTGATCAAAAAGCTGTGTACTCCGTGCTTTTAAATTCATTTCCTGAAAAATCTGACAATCAGTTCTGTATTTTAAGAAAGTCAGCCAGGGTTTTAACAACATTTCAAAATGTGAAAATGCGCCATTATTTTTTATAAATTTAAANTTAAAGACATAACCATTAAAATAACGTGATGATCCATCATGACGCATACACTCAATAGTCGCCATTTTCCCTAACAAATCATCTAGTTTAATATCTGAATTATCAGATAAAACTTCAACTTTTATTGTGAAATCATGGTTAAACTTTTCTTCGACATTAATAAAATTGGCAACCAACTGGTTTGCATATTGAACGTCTTGATTTGGAAATGTCAGTGTCAACATTCTATTTTGTTGAGAAACTGATGCTATCAATTGCTGAATATTTTTAGTATATTGCATGAAATTTCAACTTAAATTAAAAAATATTAAATTTTGATGTGAAATATAAATGAATAAATTTAATTATTTACGTTATGTATCTTCATTTTACTTAAAAAAATTTTTTTTCTAGTCTTATTTTAATCTTAAGAATCAGGTAAGGGTTTGATTTTAAAGTGTCTGGAATATTAAATGTATCTAAAATAAGTGTAAGAAAATATTTTGTGTTTAATTCAACAATAATGAAAGAAATATCAAT
>NZ_OOGT01000461.1 GCF_900323515.1 Acinetobacter stercoris
TCATAAAAAATAAACATGTTCAATATCGTTCATTTTTTGACTGGTTGTATTTACAAATAGATAAATTGTAGCTTCTTGTAACTTTCCAGACTTTTTAAAATCTGTGAAATGACTTCTTTAAAGTTTGTGAATTGCTCTAATGGCAATATCAAATGGCGCAAGATCCTTCCTTATTTTTTCGCCCCATCCCCGAATTGCCTTTATTTATAAAGAATTCTGGTTTTCCTGAATGTTTCCGAAAGGCTTGATTGACCTTTCTGACAATTTATAGCAGATTTTTTCCATATAAAATTGACTGATTTGACAGAAAATTCGGGCATTTTTATCAGTGGCCATTATTGCTATTTTTCTGTGATTTTTTGCTAATAGTTATTACTCATGATCTACGAATAAAAACTTTCTTTTTTCATTTTTTAATTTCATTATTTTTCCAACGACATTTTTTATGATGATACCAATAGGCTTAATAGTTCAAATTAAGCACATGTTGCACCATTTTGACGCACAACTCTCCCCCTAAATTTGCTTTATTTCATTTTTTTAGTCCATATTCTTCTTCCGTTTGATCACTTTTAATACAAAAAAATATTTTGGATAAATAAAAAAATTGGGTTTTATTAATT
>NZ_OOGT01000196.1 GCF_900323515.1 Acinetobacter stercoris
GATAAGTACCTTAGAAATAAAAACGATAAACTTATCAATAAAATAGCAATAAAGTAACATTTTCTTAAAAAATAAACTTCAAACAAAACAGGTATTTTTATTGTCAACCTGAATGAAAAAAGCATGTTAAGATTCACGACATGGGTTGTGAGTTGCTGGAACCATGTCAAATTTTAATAAAAAACTTTTCAAACGCTTGCGCTTAAATCATGCTTATGGACAGCTTATTGCCATGATTTTTGTGCCAATTATGATTTTGGCATGTGTTGGTACTGTATTAGTACTTTCCGAAACATCAAACTCAGCCAAAACACAGCAACAATATGCAGCGGTTGCAATTTTAAGTCGCTATCAAAATATTGCACTCCAGCTTTTTGAAACCGTTCAGCTCAATCCGGCTCAACATGATCAAGCTAAAAACATCATGCAGAGCATTCTCAATGAAAAGCATTTAAAACGCGCCACGATTGCCGATATTCATCATAAAAACTACTTAAGTGTCGGTTATCAAGCCAATAACTTGTGGCCAGATTTCCCAGAAAACAGTACTTTTTTCGGTCCAATTAAATATAAGCATAACAATACTTTCGGCATGCGAATCGGTGTTGATCCAAATACAAAACTTCCAATCTGGTTAGTGATAGAACTGGACAATCAACCACTAGAAATTTCACATTATCGAGTGTTCATTGTTTTAATTACTACTGGCTTATTCACGTTACTGTTACTTTTATTGTGTTTGAATTTTTATTCTCGGCGCTGGATTGCTCCGATGTATGAAATTCGCATGCAATTACAACGTCTAAATGCAGACACACTTGATCAGCATATGGTGATTAATAGTACTGGTGAATTGCGTTTACTACAGCGAGATATTGCCAATGTCGTTAAGCGACTGCATTTTAGTTTTCTGGAACTAAAAGAACATACTGAACAAACTGAAGATGATTTAAGACGAACGCTGGATACACTCGAAGTTCAAAACATCACGTATAAGCAGGCACGTGATCAGGCAATTTCTTCCAATCAGGCAAAATCAGTTTTTCTTGCCAATATCAGTCATGAGTTACGCACCCCTCTCAATAGTATTGATGGCTTTATTCACTTGATGCTTCGTCAAGGAAATCTCAGTAATGACCAAAGTTTATATTTACAGACCATCCGAAAATCTTCTGCACATCTATTGGCATTGATTAATGATGTTTTAGATTTTTCCAAAATTGATGCAGGCAAACTGGAGTTAGAAACCGCACCATTTGATCTGGAAGAAGCCATCTTTGATGTGATGGATATGCTTTCTCCACTTGCAGCACAAAAGCAGATTGAGATGGCATTTTATTATGCTGATAACCTGCCACAACATGTGATTGGAGATGCTCTACGTTTTAAACAGATTTTGACTAACCTGATTTCGAATGCAATCAAGTTCACTCCTGATGGTGAAATTATCGTACGTGCTCGTATGGAGCATGATGATATTGGACAATGCTTAATTCACTTTAGTGTGCAAGACAGTGGTATTGGTTTGAGCGGAACAGACCGTAAAAAACTGTTTGAATCTTTCTCTCAAGGTGATGCATCTGTTACACGCCAGTTTGGTGGTACCGGGCTAGGGTTGGCTATTTCCAAACAACTTGTACATTTGATGCATGGGCAAATTGGATTTGAGGATAATCAGGAACGTGCACCAACTGAAAAAGGCTCAACCTTCTGGTTTACGGCCATGTTTACTGTTGATGAGGATATTAAACAGATTCATCCAAGTTTTCAAGACATGCATGTCGTGTCGTATTTGGCTCATCCAGCGACAGCAAATGTTTTACGACACTATCTTGAAGATTATAGTGTGCAACACATTGAAACCCAGTCTATCCTGGATTTATTCAGTCGCCTAAACTCACTTGCAAATGCCCCAGAAGATACATGGTTAATTGTAGATCATAGTGGTGATACCGAAGCTTTGCTCAGAGAGATTCGTGGACGTTACACAGGTAATCTGGCTGTCTATGGTTATCAAATGTCCTTAGAACCCAATATGTTACATGAATATAAAGCACGTCCTCTATATCAACCTTTAAGCCGAAGTGCGATTATCCAGCTTTTAAGCAACCAGCCTATTTTTGAAGTTGAACATTGTGATGACTTCAAAGAGCGTGATTTGCATGTTCTGGCTGTAGATGACCATTTACCAAACCTGATTGTACTTGAGGCACTCTTAGGTGAACTTAACGTCAAAACAACCAAAGTACAAAGTGGGCAAGAAGCATTGACTGTCATCCAGCAACGGATTGAACAAGGTTATAAACCATTTGATCTGGTCTTTATGGATATACAAATGCCTGTAATGTCAGGAATTGACACTACTCGTGCCATTCGCTCTTTAGAGTCAACACTTGATGGTATGCGTATGCCAATCATTGCGTTAACAGCACATGCATTGGCGGATGAAAAACAAAAACTATTAAAAGTAGGCATGGATGACTATGTCACTAAACCGATTCAAATTGAACAAATCATCCAGATCCTGACCAACTGGACAACAGACCGTTTTGTACAGCCACAACAAAAAACTGATAAAAGTTTTATTGCAGATGCATTAGATCCAGATATTCTGGATTGGAAGCAAAGTTTACAACTGGCTGCGAACAAAGAAGATCTTGCACAAGATTTACTCAAGATGATGGTGGATAGTTTCCCAACTGAACTTACGGAAATGCAGCAACTCATTGAGCTTGAAGACTTCCCTCAACTAGAGCATGTTTTACATAGGCTCTATGGTGCAACCCGATATGTAGGTACACCAAAACTACAAAAAGCAACTGGTGAGTTTGAACAATATGTATCGACATTGCGTAAAGAACAACGCAAGGCAGACGACACATTTATTCAGAATGTATTGCAACGCTATGATCATTTGCAACTGGTCATCCATGAAGTTGAAATAGCAGCCAAGCAGATTCTGGATAAACCATCCGAAGCATAGATTAATTGTTTGAGTATAACAACTTGCAACTTTGACACATTTGTGTGACTACACTGTCATGCAACACCTTGATTCACATGCTATGCTCAGGCTCATGGAAAAATAAGAGTTAATATCATGGCACTACTTCGCTTAGAGAAAAAAGACGGGATTGCTACAGTTTATTTAAACCGCCCCGAAAAACGCAATGCAATGAGTTTTGCTCTGCTTAAAGAGCTGGTTACAACTGCTCAAAACATCAAAAAGGATCGAAGTATTCGTTGTGTTATTTTAACTGGTGAAGCAAATGTTTTTAGTGCCGGGATTGACCTTTCTGATCTGAATAATCCTAAAAATACTGCTTATGCAGCTTGGGAGCTGATCAAACCGGGACAAAGCCTATTTCAAAAAGCATTTCTAATCTGGCAAGAACTACCTGTGCCCGTCATTGCAGCGATCGAAGGCTATTGTTTTGGTGCAGGTATACAGCTTGCTCTCGCAGCCGATATCCGTATTGCCCATCCCAAAACTCAAATGTCCATTATGGAAAGTCGTTGGGGACTCGTACCCGATATGGGATTGACCCGCTCTATCAAAGGAATCATCGGACTAGATCTAGCCAAAGAACTTACTCTGACAGCACGCGTGTTTGATGCTGAATATGCAAAAGAAATCGGCTTGGTAACCCATTTAAATGAAGACCCGCTCGCTCAAACAAATATTATTGCTAAAGAAATGCTGCAACGCTCCCCCGATGCACTCATGGCAGCAAAGCGGGTTCTTGATGCCATGCAACACCAGCCGCAAAAATCCTTAAGACTTGAAAAAATCTGGCAGCTTAAATTACTACTAGGTAAAAATAGTCAATTGGCTCGTAAAAAAGATAAAAATCCAGAAGTACAATTTTTACCGCGTCAATATAAATGATGCCTGATTAATCGTAGGAAAATAATCATGAATTTTGATCGCCAAACTAAAATTGCTTTTCTAGGTATGGGCTTAATGGGGAGTCGAATGGCAACCCGACTTCTACAGGCTGGATTGAACATTGCTGTCTGGAATAGAACAGCATCTGCTTGTGACTCTTTGATTGATATGGGAGCAACAGTATTACAGTTAGACCAGATTGATCAATATCCGATTATCCTGACCTGTCTTTCCGATGACTCTGCTGTTGAAGCTGTTTTCAATCAAATCCACCCCCAGTTGAAAGCAGGGCAAATCATCGTTGATTTTTCCAGTCTATCTGTGGATAAAACAGTCAAGCTTGCGGATAAATCTCGCCAATTAGGTGTAACATGGATCGACTCCCCAGTTTCCGGAGGCACTGTCGGGGCTGAAAATGGCACATTGGTTATTTTTGCTGGTGGAAATGCTGAAATCATCCAAGATTTAAGTCTCGTATATAATGTACTTTCACAACGTGTTACACGTATGGGTGAGACGGGTACTGGACAAGCAACAAAAATATGTAATCAACTCATTGTAGCTGCAAATAGTACGTTGATCGCAGAAGCAGTTGCCTTAGCGCAGCAGGCTGGAGTTGATACAACGTTACTGGCTCCTGCTTTAGCTGGTGGTTTTGCAGATTCAAAACCGTTTCAAATACTTGCACCACGTATGGCAACACATACATTTGAACCTGTGCAATGGAAAGTAAAAACCCTGTCTAAAGACTTAAACAATGCTGTAACTCTTGCGAAACAATTTGATCTGGATATTCCGGTTGCACAAAAAGCTTTATTACAATTAAACATGCACCAAGAAAAGGGCTATGCTGAAACTGATCTTGCAACTGTCATCCAGAGTGTGGAAAAGTAAATAGATCAAATCATCCAATAAAATAAATGCACGGAGCAATCATATGACCAAACTTGCCGTAAATTTATCCATGATCTTTACTGAAGTGCCTTTAATTGAACGTTTTGCTCTTGCACACGCACATGGTTTTCATAATGTAGAGATTCAGTTTCCTTATGAACTCAGTATTGATGACATCCGTGCCCAGCTTGAACTTTATGATCTGAATATTTGTCTGATTAATGTTCCAGCTGGTGACTTGATGCAAGGCGGTAACGGACTTGCTGGTATACCAGGTCGTGAAGCAGCTTTTCATCAGGCATTACAACTCGCTATCCAATATGCCTCTGAGCTGAATATCCCAAGCGTAAATATTTTAGCTGGCAAACAACCAATAGATTCAGACTTGCTCCCTTGCCTGAATACATTGGCAGACAACCTAAAACTTGCTTGTCATATGCTGACAGAATATGGCATTCAACCAGTTTTCGAGATGATTAATGGCACTGATATGCCAAGATTTCTTGTACAAAACATTGCACAGGCACAAGAAATGCTAGAAGCTGTTCAGCATAGTGCGCTGAAAATGCAGTTTGACTGTTACCATATGGCAATGATGGGTGAGGATGTATTGACAGCATTACAAGAAAATATTGACTGGATTGGACATATCCAATTTGCCGATTGTCCGGGACGGCACGAACCAGATACCGCTCAAATCAATTTCAACGATATTTTTAAATGGTTACAGCAAAGCTCTTATACAGGATATATCGCTGCAGAGTACAAACCTCGATCTCATTCAAATCAATCATTTGCATGGAAAGATAAATATTTTACAAATAATTTATCCATATAAAACAATAAGCGCCTATATCCATCATTTGAAATTCTTGGATAAAGGCGCTATATTAGACAATGAGTTATTGTCAGGAAAATATACTTCATATGAATTTAGAACCATCGCCCAGCGCTTCTAATTCTCACGAAATCTCAATGAATTCTCAAAGTCACGATGTACAAGCTTGCTTAAAAGTTGTACACGAAGCTCTACTTGATGTAAAAGCCAAAGATATTATTGAACTTGATGTTAGCGAAATCAGCAATGTTGCCGATGCTATTGTGATCGCTAGCGGTACATCAACACGCCACGTTAAAGCCCTTGCAGACAATGTTGCTGATGAAGCACGTAAAGCAGGTTTTCGTCCAATTGGCATCGAAGGCGAACGTGATGCTGAATGGATATTAATCGATCTCGGCATTGTTGTCGTGCATGTAATGCTTCCAACCGCACGTAAATTCTACGACCTTGAAAGCCTATGGCGTACTGCTCCTGAAGCAGTAGCATAAGAATTTTAAAAGCGACCATATTGGTCGCTTTTTTATGCCCAACTAACAATTTTAATTTTTCGATAAGTAACTTTTGTAAATATCGTATTAGCTCAATTTGTATAAGGCAAAGAGTTTTAAAAGTATCTATTATTAGAAGTCAGGTATTTAAAATCACCATAAACAATTTGATGCTACTCACTAAGAAACACGCTCTAGTTTTTATTATAAATATTCTCTTTATTTAAAATGACTCTAAAACGCTTATATCCCCACAAATATTGTTCAGGGGCTTGGGCAACAATCATTTGAACATCCTGATTCAGGGCACTAACCGATTGATCCAGATCTTTTGACAAAATATTTTCAGATAATGGGTAACAATGCACATGAAAAGCAGACCAACTATCTTGCCTAATACAACTCAGCCCCACAACATTACATTGTGTTTTATTTGCCAGTTTAGATACCAACGTACTGCACAATGTCTGCTGTCCAAAAAAATCTGAGTAAATCCCACCTGAATTTTTAGGTAAATGATCCGGTAAAATTACAGTTAAACCGCCATTTTTGAGATGTTTAAATAAAGCACGAACGCCACTTTCATTAGTAGGAACTAGCTCAGCATTTGTCATTTGTCTTGCATGTAAAATATAACGGTCAAAACTTTTATGTTTACTTGGTTTGTACATGATTTTTGGCGCAGCATATAAATTAATCCATGCATTTAACAATTCCCAGCATCCAAAGTGAGGAATCACAACAATTGTGCCTCTACCATTGTTAACTGCATTTTGAAAATGCTGCAAACCATCAATTTTTTTCAATAATGACAGACTATATTCTGGCGGCATACCCCAACATTTTATAAATTCGATCATTGTCAAACATTGGCTTATTACACTTGTTCTAATCCGGTGGTTTTGTTCTTTTTCAGATAAATCAGGATAAACCAACCTAATATTTATACGTGTAATACGCTTCAAGGATAAATTAAAAGTTAGAAAAAAATATGCAACACATAATGCGATAAATTGTAAAACACATAGTGGGAGTCTAGCGATTAACTTTAAAATATAATACATAAAAAACTTAATAGCTCATTTATAGACTTTCATAAAAACCCAGTAAAAAATTAAATAATCCCATATAAAATTAAAACTTTATAAAAAATAAAATCAGAATTTTAAATAAAAAATAAAATTAAAAACTAGAAAAATCTCATTAAAAATCAAACAAAAAAACAAATACCATCCAAAGAAAAACAAATTTAATGGATTTAAGAGATTATATTAAATATAAAAACACTTATACAGTACATTTGTATAAAAAAGCTTTAAATATGAAGAAAATCTGGACAAGTTATTATTATATACTGGTATAATT
>NZ_OOGT01000163.1 GCF_900323515.1 Acinetobacter stercoris
ATCCATTAACATGCAAAAGAACTCTGGCTTTTATCATTTTTCGATATAAAAATTCTAATTCCTTATTTCAAATCAAAGCCTAAAAAAAATAGCATGTTTCTTGAATATTACATGTTTGAAAAATTAAGGAATAGGCATGAATGCTAAAGTCGATTCTTCTAAAAGCACAGCACAACCACTTTTGAACCAAGAAGAAATCCTGAAAAAAGCACAACAATATGCTACGGAACATGATCTGAATTTTACAGGAAGTTTAACCCCCTCTGAAGCATGGCAACTACTGCAAAATCATGAAGTTGTTCTGGTTGATGTCAGGACCAATGAAGAAAGAAAATTTGTTGGCTATATTCCTGAAAGTATTCACATTGCATGGGCTACAGGGACAGCATTCAATCGCAATCCACGTTTTTTAAAAGAGCTGGAAAATAAAGTAGGTAAGGATAAAACCATCTTATTGCTATGCCGTAGTGGGAAACGTTCTGCGATTGCAGCTGAAGCAGCCTTTAATGCTGGTTTCGAAAATGTCTATAACATTTTAGAGGGATTTGAAGGTGACCTGGATGAACAACAACAGCGAGGTCATCTGGGTGGCTGGAAAATCCATCAACTGCCATGGATCCAAGATTAATTCAGAATATCGTGCACAGGAATAACCATGATGCAATGGAAGATACAACCCGTTATAGATGGCTTGCAACAAGCTCGACATGACTGGCGTGAGCAACAACATCGGATTAAAGAGTTTGGTGGTCGTGAGCTCCCTTCAAAAGAAGTTTTAAAGTCTATTTTAGATTCATTATGCGGAATTTTATTTCCTATGCGCCTTGGACCATCCGACTTACGTCAGGAGACCGAAGACTACTACATTGCATATACCTTAGATCATGTTCTAACTGAGCTCTATAATCAGGTTAAACTCACTTTAAAATATGAAAAAAAACGAGAATATAACCGTAATAATGCACATTCCAGAGAGCCTTTAGAACATCCTATTTATGATCAGCAGGATACGCTGGCAAAAATTATTGTTCAGGATTTTGCCAATACCTTACCTGATATTCGTCGTCTGCTGGACGCTGATGTATCAGCTGCATATCAAGGTGATCCGGCGGCACATAGTGTGGATGAAGTACTACTCTGTTATCCAGGTATTTTAGCAATCATCCATCATCGGATTGCGCATCAACTTTATGCAAGTGTTCCATTGCTTTCCAGAGTGATTTCAGAAATAGCTCACTCTGCAACTGGCATCGACATTCACCCTGGCGCAAAAATCGGTTCAGGATTTTTTATAGATCATGGCACAGGTGTTGTTATAGGTGAGACCTGTGTGATTGGTCAAAGAGTACGCATCTATCAGGCGGTAACACTCGGTGCTAAACGTTTTGAAGTTGATGAGCAAGGCAGTTTGAAAAAAGACTATGCTCGCCATCCCATTGTTGAAGATGATGTCGTGATCTATGCAGGTGCAACAATTTTAGGGCGTATCACTATTGGTCAGGGTTCAACGATTGGTGGCAATGTCTGGCTGACCCATAGTGTGCCAGCAGGTAGTTCGGTGTCACAACCACCTAGCCAATCCTATATTAAAACTGAGGTCTAGCACCTAATTTTTAGGAGTAATACATGAAAATAAACTGAACAATTCATCATTAAAAATTGAAATTTTATGCTCATATCTAAAAACGAAGTTTGATGTTTTTATTTTACAGACACTCTTGAATATAAAAACATAGTGGTTTGAATAAGGTAAAACATCTGAAAATGCTTTAATCATTAAAATGCTCATAAAACTCAATCAAAAATAAAGAATAAAAATGATTCTTTAAATGCAAGAACAATCAACGAACCAGGAAAATAATTTCATGTCTAAAACTGCAGAAAAAACTCAACTGGCATTGGGCGATCACGCTGCAAGGCAACTCGCCAATGCAACAAAAACTGTTCCACAACTTTCAAGTATTACACCGCGTTGGTTGACCCACCTTTTACAGTGGATTCCTGTCGAAGCAGGTATTTATCGTGTCAATCGTGTCAGCAATACCGATGATATTCAAGTCGCCTGCACACAACGCGATCAGGCAACACTACCGCAAACTTTTGTTGACTATGATCCTGCACCACGAGAATATTTTTTAAATGGTGTCTCTACAGTTTTAGATATCCACACCCGCGTTGCTGACTTGTATAGCAGCCCACACGATCAGATTAAGGAACAGTTACGTTTAACAATCGAAAGTATCAAGGAACGTCAGGAAAGTGAACTGATCAACAATCCAGAATATGGTTTATTGGCAAGTGTAACGGATGAGCAACGTATCTCGACATTGAATGGCCCACCAACTCCTGATGATCTGGATGACTTGTTACGTAAAGTCTGGAAAGAGCCTGGTTTTTTCCTTGCTCACCCTGATGCGATTGCGGCATTTGGTCGTGAATGTACCCGCCGTGGTGTTCCACCACCTACAGTTAGCCTGTTTGGTTCACAGTTCATTACTTGGCGTGGTATCCCGCTTATTCCATCAAACAAGATTGCAATCGAAGATGGAAAAACAAAGATCATTCTGCTACGTATCGGTGAAAAACGTCAAGGCATTGTTGGGCTATTCCAGCCTGGTTTGGCTGGTGAACAATCGCCAGGCTTGTCTGTACGCTTCATGGGAATCAACCGTAATGCCATAGCATCTTATTTGATCTCTCTATATTGCTCTCTGGCCGTTTTAACAGATGATGCCCTAGCCGTTTTAGATGATGTTGAGGTGGATAAGTACCATGACTACCCAGTTAACTACAAGTAATCCTGTAAGGCATGTGGATGGTTCTGACCTGGGCGGTGCGGCTTTAAATGGTGTCGCGCCACCGTCTAATTTTCCAGATGAAGCAACCTTGCAAAAGCTGGCAAACCAATTCTTTTCCAGTGTACCGAATACAGGTTCAACTTCTGGGTTAAATCTGGATCTACCAGACTTGGCTCCACCACCTCATGCACCGCAACCTGCTGAACCGATTACAGCATTGTCTGCTCGTGCACCTAATATTGCCTATCAGAAAAGCCTGAATCCTGAAATCCCGGAACATATCCCGAACTATCCAGACTATCCTGAACGTCGTGCGATTGCTTCAGCACCTGTTATTGGCGGTGCAAACATTCCCAAACCACCTTTCGAACCCCATGTTCCTGAAACATTGAAGCATCCCGAAAGTATTCCTCAGATTGAGCATACATTGCCTCACTCATCGCGGGATTCTGCATACTATTTCTTGAATGACTTTACTGCACCAGAACCAGCAAAGACTGCACCTGTTTCTGATAATTATTCGGTTGCAGAGTCATTTCAACTACCGCATGATGATCATTTAACACAGCTTTTAATTGATGACAGAATTGATCAGAAGCAGGTCAACCATACTGGTTTCTACTTTACTGATATTCCAGATATCTATAGTAAAGACCAGCAATATTCACCTGAAAAAGTTTTTAAATTTTCAAATGCTCATCAGCCTTTAGATATTCAAGCGATTCGCCGTGATTTTCCAATTCTGCAAGAACGGGTCAATGGTCGCCCACTCGTCTGGTTTGACAATGCAGCAACTACACAAAAACCGCAAACTGTGATTGATCGGATTGCTTATTTTTATCAACATGAAAACTCCAATATTCATCGTGCTGCACATGAGCTGGCAGCCAGAGCAACAGATGCTTATGAACATGCAAGAAATGTAGTGGCACGTTTTATTGGTGCACCATCAGCGAAGAATATTATCTTTGTTCGGGGAACAACCGAAGGGATCAATTTAATTGCTAAAACATGGGGTGAGCAAAACATTGGTGAGGGTGATGAGATTTTAGTTTCTCATCTAGAACATCATGCCAATATCGTTCCCTGGTATCAGCTGAGTAAAAAAACAGGAGCTAAACTGCGTGTCATCCCAGTGGATGATACTGGACAAATCATCCTGGAAGAAGTACCAAAACTGATTAATGAACGAACTAAACTGGTTTCAATTACCCAAGTTTCCAATGCCCTCGGGACAGTAACCCCAGTTGATGAAATTATCCAGATCGCACATGCAAAAGGTGTCAGGGTGCTAGTTGATGGTGCACAGTCTGTATCACATTTACCTACAGATGTTGAAAGTATAGATACAGATTTCTTTGTATTTTCAGGACACAAGGTTTTTGGCCCGACTGGAATAGGTGCTGTATATGCCAAAACCGAAATACTTGAGAATATGCCTGTTTGGGAAGGTGGCGGGAACATGATTCAAGATGTGACTTTTGAGCAGGTCGTATATCAGCCTGCCCCAAATAAGTTTGAAGCAGGCACAGGTAATATAGCTGATGCAGTAGGCCTAGGTGCGGCGCTTGAGTATGTTGAACAGTTAGGAATCGGAAATATTGCCAGATATGAACATGACTTACTTGAATATGGTTTAAACGCCTTGAGTAGCGTGCCAAACTTACGCTTAATTGGAACAGCTAAAAATAAAGCCAGTGTTATGTCTTTTATATTGAAGGGCTATTCTACAGAGCAAGTTGGACAAGCTCTCAACCGACATGGTATTGCTGTCCGCTCTGGTCACCATTGCGCACAGCCAATTTTACGGCGCTTTGGTGTGGAACAGACTGTTCGACCATCACTGGCTTTTTATAATACAACCGAAGAAATTGACTTGCTCACTTCAGTATTACACCAATTGGCAAGAAACAAGTCCATCTGATTGAAAATAATCTATCTAAAAGACCAGTCTCTGTTAAATCATAAATGTCAATTCCGATTGGCATTTATCATTTGCTTTCTATCCTGCCAAAACTAACCATAATTCTCATCACCATAAACATGGCATCCATTTTGCTTAATTAATATTACGCTTTTAAAAAATCGTAATACTCGGCAAATATGGGGATAGTAAATATGGGCTATGTTGTAAAAGAACTGAATAAAAAGAACAAGCTAATTTTAAGCATTTGTTCTTTTCTCATCCCTATACTTTTATGGTGTTCAGTAAGTTATCTACCTTTCATCTGGCATCCTCAAGTCCAGATTACCAGTTCAGGCAGTGTTCCCTATTTGCAAGTGGGCAGCCGTGTTGAAAAGTCTGTGTTCTATAGTGAAGCACAAAGTGCAGTCAATCATGATTCTGCACCACCCCAAGGTAAACTGGTCAATCCGATCTACTTGCCCGCTCCTCACGAAGTCGCTAAAGCATTAATTACAGCATTTACCACACCACCTGTACAACCTGATGCCCCATGGTTTCATCAAAGTTTATGGCACAGTATCAAGATCGTTTTTACTGCTTTTTTTATTTCATCCCTGATCGGTATTCCACTTGGTATCATTTGTGGCTTTTCTAGAAAAATTTCACTATTAACCGAGCCTTTTGTGGAGTTTTTCAGATACTTACCAGCACCTGCCTTTGGTGCACTGGCTGTCGCAATATTAGGCATTAATGATGCCCCGAAAATTGCCATTATTGTGATCGGTACTTTATTTCAACAGATTCTGATCATCGCCAATACAACCCGTATGGTTGATAGAGGATTGATCGAAGCAGGTTATACACTTGGAACCAATAAATTTAAAAGTCTGTTTAATGTCGTCATTCCAGCTGCTTCACCTGATATATATCGTGATTTAAGAGTGTTACTTGGCTGGGCATGGACTTATCTAATTGTGTCTGAGCTGATCGGTACAACAACAGGAATCACTTGGTTTATCACTCAACAGGCACGTTATCAAAACTTTGACAATGTTTATGCAGCTATTCTGATTATCGGAGTAATCGGGTTGGTTTGTGACTATCTGTTGATGAAACTTGGCGAACGTCTATTTAAATGGAAAGCAGGAGCAAAATAATGAACCATTCAAATGAATATGATGCGAAAGAATATTTCCAAAAAATCTACGAACGTCCTGTCATTTTAGAGGCTAAACAACTTAGTCAGGTATTTAAACACGACAAAATAGAACGCACAGTGCTAAATAAAATTGACCTTAAAATTCATAAGCGAGAGTTTATCTGTGTCATTGGACCATCAGGCTGTGGCAAATCAACCTTTAGCCGTGTTGTTGCAGGACTTGATCCCTACCATAGTGGTGAGATTCTGGTTGATGGCGAAAAGATCACTGGCCCAAGCCCCGAGCGTGGCATGGTCTTTCAAGGCTATACCTTATTTCCATGGAAAACCGTAAAAGAAAATGTCATGTTCGGTCCGCTCATGAAAGGTGCAAGTAATGCTCTCGCAGAAGCCAATGCACGTGAATGGATCAATATCATTGGTCTGGAAAAATATGAAAACCAATATCCTCACCAGCTTTCGGGAGGAATGAAACAAAGGGTCGCAATAGCCCGTGCTTTGGTCAATGAACCCAAAATCCTGCTGATGGATGAGCCATTTGGTGCACTTGATCCTCATACTCGTCAAAAAATGCAGAAGCACTTAATGGATTTGTGGCAAAACATTGATATCACGATTATTTTTGTTACACATGATATGGATGAAGCGATTTTACTGGCTGACCGCATCGTGGCACTCAAAGCAAACCCAGGTGAAATTAAAGAAATCATCGAAGTAGATTTACCGCGCCCACGAAATTTCGACCTGATACAAACAGCTGAATTTAAACGCCTAAAAGAACATGTAAATCATCTGGTTCATGCCCAGGAAGATGAACTTGATCCTGCATTGGAAGATTTACCTAAAATCCCGCGTATGACACAGATCAGCGCAAATAAATAAAAAGTTTTTTCATGATCGAATCGCCTTTGGGACGACCCAAATGCTTTCATGCTTCGTTGGACGACCAACAGGGGTGACATTTATGTCTAATAGTTATGTTTTACCAGTTGTAGACATCTCCAAACTTTCTAGCCCATGTTTGGAAGATCGTTTAAAAGTCGCTCATGCTTTAGATCAGGCATGTAAAGAAGTTGGTTTTTTATATCTTAAAGGCGAACAATTCAAAGTCGAACTGTTTGAAAAACTTCATGAAACAGCTCAACAATATTTTGCAAAAAGTGAATCCGATAAAATGCAAAATTACATCGGATTATCTCAAAATCATAGTGGATATGTACCGATTGGCGAAGAACAATTTATTGAAAATAGCTACGATTTAAAGGAAGCTTATGATATCAACTATGATTATCAAAGTTCAGAAAATCGTAGGCCTCTGCTTGGTCCTACTCAGTGGCCAAATGATCATACTTTTAAGAAGCATGTTCTCAATTACTATCAGCATATCAAAGAAATTGGGCAGCAAGTTTTTCAGGGTTTCGCACTTGCTTTCGAACTAGATGAATATTACTTCACCCCACATATCGCAAATGCACCTAGTCAATTACGATTGATACATTATCCATATCATCCTGATATTACAGATAAAGCTGGTATAGGGGCACATACTGATTATGAATGCTTCACCCTTCTTTTTCCCACTGCCACAGGTCTGCAGGTTTTAGACAAGACAGGGAAATGGATTGATATTCCATTGATTGAAGGTACTCTGGTCATGAATATTGGCGATATGATGGAAATTTTGTCTAATGGTCGCTATCTGGCAACCAAACATCGAGTCAAAAAAGTATCTGAAGAACGTTATTCATTCCCGTTTTTCTTTTCATGTGATTATGACTATATCATCCAGCCTTTGATAAAAGATGAAGCTCCAAAATATTCAGCGTTGAGAGGCGGAGAACATTTATTTAATCAAACAGCGCAAACTTTTAACTATCTGAAAGAAAAATTGAAAAAAGGCGAAATAAAACTCGAAAATGCCCAACCACTGCATTCCTTCGGTTTAAATGCACATCAGGAGTCAATATGAATTTAATCGACTTATGTGCAAGATTTAAAATTACACCTCTCTCTGAGCTCACTATTCCATATTATTTACTTGGTGCTTTTCGCCGTAAAAGCATCACTTTTTCAAATGGTCTAACAGATGAACAAACTATCGTGTATTGGTTCCAATCAAAAACTTTTACGATCGATTTACGCTTAAAAGATCCGGCTACAACACCCGTATTAGAGCGCCAAGGCTGGATTGGCGACACAGTTTGGGATCAAGATACACAACTTCTTTCATGGAATATTACAGCAAATTATCAACATCATATCCAATGGCCTGAACCTGCAAAGTTACACGCAATCGGCAATGCTATTTTTGAATTTTCACCAAGCAATGCTTATGTCGAAGATTGGAGACAACAAGCAACTCAAGGACTTTATCTCGGTTTACGTCTATTTAAAATTGAAAATATCGAACAGCAAAAAAGCTACGCTGCAGATGGTGGAATCATCATTTGTGATCACTTTATTGCCTATGCTAAAACACGTCATCCAGATATCCAAAGACATATAAATGAGCATATTCAAAACTTTGAGGTATCCATTTCTTTAAATAATCAAACAATTGATTTCAGCACAGTGACACACCATCTTGGTCAAAAAATTGATTTAGATCATTTTGAAATTGTAGATGGATATACTCTTGTACAGCATCAAACAATAGATGGTGAAAAGTGTCGATTGTATTTCAGGCTTGATATTTATCAACCTGATTTCACATTTACGACAAAATCCGAAACGTCTATTGCAAGTCAACACTGGTTAGATCAAGAGAAAAGTCATCTTTTACATCATGCAAAAATCACGTTATAAGGAATATTTTTAAACTATGGCTTTTATTTATTTAATTATTGCCATCATTGCTGAAGTTATCGCAACTTCGGCAATGAAAGCCTCAAATGGTTTTACTGTTCTCGCGCCATCACTTCTAACCATAGCTGGTTATGCCCTGGCGATTTATTGCTTATCTCTTACCATGAAAAGCATTCCTGTCGGAATCACCTATGCTCTCTGGTCTGGTGCAGGAATCGTTTTAGTTTCTTTAGTCGGTTTCTTTTACTATAAACAGCATCTTGATTTTGCAGCGCTCATTGGTTTGGCATTCATGATCTCTGGTATTTTGATTATTCATGTTTTTTCTAAAAGTATAGAAATATAATTTATGAGTCATCAACTACACCTTGTAGTTCCAAACCTTTCCGATCGATCTGAATCCAGTATTCAGAGATTTTTCCATTTCTTATCAGATATACTGCACTGGCAATTTCTGTGATTTTTTTCGTATCTGGAATGTTTGAAACTTGCTTCCAACGAACATAAACCTTATTTTCTTCCGCTAAAATCTCCTGAATTTCCAGACTAAATTGACCGTATTCGTCCAGCATTTCCTGAATATGGGACGCATAATCTTCTGGGCTCCTTTCAACACTATATTCAAGTTCAGACTGAATTTGATGTGCAATAACAGGGTCATGCAAAAAATGTCTGACCCGCTCTAAAGATCGTCCTGAACGGATTTGATTTAAAAAATCTATGATTATTTTTTTAGGCTCAGACATCGCTGTATAAGAAGAATGTTAGGACAACCATCATGATATATAAATCGGAATAGTATGGGAAATATCACTTTATTTATAAC
>NZ_OOGT01000216.1 GCF_900323515.1 Acinetobacter stercoris
TTCTTGATAAGTTAATCTAAGTATTTGAGAGAATATTTATTTCAGTTTTCTTTCAAATAATACACCTGATATATAACTAAAATCACAGGGGAAAAAGATGAAAGCAATAATGAAAGCTATGGTCTACTACGGCGAGAATGATATCCGTTTTGAGGAGCGACCAACACCCAAAATCATAGATCCAGCAGATGCAATCATTCGTGTTACCAAGACCACCATTTGTGGGACAGATTTAGGAATCTGGAAAGGTAAAAATCCTGAAATTCAGGAAAATGCCATACAGACTACAGGGCAGTTTAATGGACGTATTCTAGGGCATGAGGGTATTGGGATTGTTGAAGAAGTAGGCTCATCGGTCAAAAACTTTAAAAAGGGAGATAAGGTCATTATCTCTTGTGTGAGCAAATGCGGAATTTGCGAAAATTGTCAAAAACAACTGTACTCACATTGCCAAAATCATGGTGGCTGGATCATGGGTTATATGATTGATGGCACACAAACCGAATATGTTCGTACGCCTTTTGCGGATACTTCACTTTATTTATTACCTGAAGAATTAAACGAAGACGTTGCGGTATTCCTTTCAGATGTTTTACCTACATCACATGAAATTGGTGTTCAGTATGGCAACGTAAAGCCAGGAGATACTATAGCCGTTGTAGGGACAGGTCCTATCGGCATGGGATGCCTCTTAACTGCCCAGCTCTATTCACCTGAGCAGATTATTGCGATTGATATGGACGATAATCGCTTAAAACTGGCCCGAGAGTTAGGTGCAACACATACGATTAACTCAACCAGGGAGGATGCTATTCAACGTGTTATGGAAATTACTCACGATCGCGGTGTTGATTGTGCAATGGAGGCTGTTGGAGTAGAGGCAACATGGAATATTTGCCAGAATATTGTTAAAGAAGGTGGACATTTAGCAAATGTCGGAGTACATGGAAAATCTGTCAATTTTGAATTGAACAAACTCTGGATTAAAAACCTCACCATTACCACTGGTCTGGTGAATACCAATACCACTCGGATGTTACTTAAAACCTGCTGTTCAGGAAAATTACCACTAGAAAGGCTGGCGACGCATCACTTCAAGTTTGATGAATTTGAGAAAGCCTATGATGTGTTTAAGCATGCCGCTGAACAAAATGCCATGAAAGTAATTATTGATATTACGTAGTAGAACGATAAGTATTTGCATACTAGAAGTGTATGTTTAAAACACTATATAACGCAGGTCTTGATTTTATTTAAATACAAGACCTGCTTTTAAACAAGATAGTAAAAAATAGCCAGATGATTTAAGCCATAGTATGAATTGTTTCTTTAAAACGCTTAAGTGAAAATAAAAACAGAGCCAGACCAATAAAAAACTGGCAAATAAATGGTTTCCATACGACTTCCAAACCCGCACCACGGAACAATATTGCCTGTCCAAGCTCAACAAACTGAGTTGTTGGGGCAAAAAACATAATATTTTGTACGAACTCGGGCATACTCTCACGCGGTGTCATTCCACCAGAAAGCATTTGTAATGGAATCAAGGTCAAAATCAACAATAGACCAAATTGTGGCATCGATTTTGCGATAGTCGCAAGGAAAATTCCCATTGATGTCATTGCAAATAAAGACAAAGCAACTCCACAGAAAAACAAAGGAATAGAACCCAAAATCGGTATATGCATAAACCCCATTACCACAAAATACAGCGAGCTACTTGAAGCCAGCAAAACCACCAACCCCATAGACCAGATTTTTGCCATCATGATCTCAAAAACCGTAACAGGCATCACCAGTAAATGTTCAACCGTGCCGTGCTCTCGTTCACGGATCAATGCTGCTCCTGTCAAAATAATCGAAATCATGGTCACGTTATTGATAATCTGATTGAGTGCTCCAAACCATTTCTTTTCAAGGGATGGATTAAAACGTGCGCGTAGTTCCAGCTCCACAGGTAAACTTGTAACTGTACGATTACGTGCAACAAACTCATTTACCTCCAGTTGAATCATTTGCTGGATATAACCACTACCTGAAAATGCCTGAGACATCCGTGTTGCATCAACATTAAGTTGAATAGTTGGTACCTTTTGTGCCAATACATCTTCCTGAAAATTAGCAGGAATGTTCAGTGCAAAGGTATATTGTCCATCATCCATTCCCGCATCCATTTGGCTAATATCAATCATCTGCGGAGGGGTAAAACCAGGTGGATAAAATGCCGAGATGATCCTCTGGGACAAAGCCGAATGATCTTCGTCAACAATGGCTATAGGCGCATTATTTAACGTTTCAGGAACAGAAGTAGAAGCGGTATATACTGAAATAGTAAAAGTAAAAATGATCAAGAATAACATGGCAGGATCACGCCACAGACTCCATAACTCTTTTACACCAAGGCGATAGATATTTTCGATTTTTTTCTTGAGCATTTTAGCGCTCCTGCTTTCTAAGCAATACAATTGCCAATAGCATGATGACAGGTATAGTCACGATCAGAGCCCATATTGAATGCTTTAAATCTTCAAAATACAAAGCCTTACTAAACACTCCACGGCTAATATCCACCATATGTGTTGCTGGATAGATTTTCCCAACAGCCTGACCAAAACCTTGTAACGATGATATTGGATCAATTAAACCTGAAAATTGAGTTGCAGGTAAAATTGTTCCGATCATGGTAATAAACATGGCAGCAATCTGACTTTTAGTTATAGAAGATGCCAAGAGCCCCATTCCCGTTGAAATTGTCACAAAACAAAAAGCAGCAAGTGTCAATGTCCAAAAACTTCCTGTGATTGGAACTTTAAATAATGTGACAACGATCAGGCACATTAGAAAATAGTTGGTCATTGCCAAAAAGATATAAGGAAGCTGTTTACCTAGTAAAAACTCGGTTCGTGTCACAGGAGTCACATATAAATTAATAATTGAACCTAATTCTTTTTCGCGAACCACTGCTAATGCCGTTAACATGGCAGGCAACATTAACAATAAAATCGGAATTACGGCAGGGACTATGGATGGCAAGCTTTTAACATCTGGGTTATAACGGAAACGGGTTTCCACATTCACGGGCAGTGAATAATTTACACCAGTTTGCTGTTTGATTTGCTGTATTAACCATAATTGATGAATTCCCTGTACATAGCCTTGTACAGTTTCAGCTCTTGTTGGCATTGCTCCATCAATCCACGCGCCAATTTTGACATTCTCCCCGCGAGCAATATCATGAGCAAAATTAGGAGGTATTTCTATTGCAAGAGAAATATCGCCCTTGCGCATGTGCTGATCTAGTTCCTGATAATCATGTAGAGGTTCTTTTTCAATAAAATATCGAGAACCGGATAGACTCATCGTGTAGTTTTGACTCGCCTGAGATTGATCCCGATCCAGTACAGCAAAACTCAGATCTTCGACATCCATATTTATCCCGTACCCGATGACAAATAACAGGATAATTGAGCCAAGTAATGCCAAGGTTGCACGTACCGGATCCCGAATCAACTCTAGAGATTCTCGCCATGCATAGCTCAATAAACGTTGTAGACTGAAACCATTATGCTGAATGGATGCCTTAACTGGTGTTTCCTCAATTACATCTTCAACTGTTTGTTCCGTATCACTTGTACCTGCACCAGCTTCAAGTAAATACTGGATAAATGCCTGCTCCAGAGTGTTTGTATGGCGCTTTTGCATCATATTTGCAGGTGTATCGCTATCTAGCACTTTACCCGCATGCATTAATGAAATGCGGTCACAACGCAGTGCCTCATTCATAAAATGCGTTGAAATAAAAATAGTCACTTTATCTTCACGAGACAAATGCACTAAATGCCGCCAAAAACTATCCCTAGCGATCGGGTCTACACCAGAAGTTGGTTCATCCAGAATTAAAATTTCTGGTTCATGTACCAATGCGACTGCTAAAGATAGACGCTGCTTTAAACCCAGTGGCAGATCTTCGGGCAAACTATCTTGAACCTCAAGTAAATCAAAACGCTTGAGCATTTCATCAACACGGGTTGCTATATGGGCTTTGGGAACATGAAACAGCTCCGCATGTAAAACCAGATTTTGTAAGATCGTCAATTCACTATAGAGTGAAAATGACTGGGTCATATAGCCTACTTTTTGCCGTGTCTCAATTTTTTGACCTTCAACTTCCTGACCAAATAACCATGCTTGCCCTTCTGATGCAGGTAACAACCCTGTCAAAACTTTCATGGTTGTCGATTTACCACAACCATTTGAGCCTAAAAATCCGAAAATCTCACCACGTTGAATTTTAAAATTCACATGATCAACAGCAGTAAAGTTTCCAAAACGGACTGTTAAATCTTGTGCTTCAATCGCATAACCATCGGCATGGTTCTGATCATATGGAGGAATTTCGACAGGTCGATACCCTTGCTTTTTCTCTTCTGGTAATAACTGGATAAATGCGCTTTCCAGATTTTGAGTATCCGTCAATACCAATAATTCCTGCGGTGTTCCTGTTTTTAATATTTTTCCCCCATCCATCATTACCAACCAGTCAAAATCCTCGGCTTCATCCATATAAGCCGTAGCAACAATCACACTCATATTGGGACGACTTTGGCGAATACGGGCGATCAACTCCCAAAACTGGGCACGAGCCAAAGGATCTACACCTGTGGTTGGCTCATCTAAAATCAGAAAATCAGGATCATGAATCAGGGCACAGCACAAACTCAGTTTTTGTTTCATTCCTCCAGATAATTTGCCTGCTGGACGGTCTAAAAAATCATATAACCCTGTGCTTTTAGTCAAATCATCGATACGACGACGGCGTTCAGCAGAGTTATGTCCAAACAGCCGTGCAAAAAACTGTAAGTTTTCTTCAACCGATAAAGTTTTATATAGGTTTTTACCTAAACCCTGTGGCATATATGCAATACGAGGACAAGCTTTCTGGCGATGTCTTTTACTAGACATATCTCCATCTAAAACCTCTACTTTACCTTGCTGGATAATACGTGCACCAGCAAGCAAAGACAGTAGACTTGATTTACCAACGCCATCGGGTCCAATTAAACCAATCATACAGTTCGCAGGGCATTTTAAATCGATATTATCAAGTGCGATTGTTGATCCATACGACAAGCTAACATGTTCAATATGGGCAACAATCTTATTAAATCCAGATTGTTGCATCATCATTATTTAACCTGCCTTGACAGTTCTTTAGGCCAGGACTTACTGTTATCCAAACGAATCCAGGCAACACCTGGTAAGCCTGTTTTGACCTGAGTGATATATTTATTGAGAAGATCAGGATCAATTTTTGCCTTTACTTTGAACATCAATTTTTGTCGTTCACTCTCTGTTTCAACAGTTTTAGGTGTGAATTGCGCCGTATCAGCAACATAGGAAACTTTAGCAGGTATCACAATATCAGGTGCAACATCTAAAACCAGACGAACTTCCGTACCTAAAGCCACTTTTCCAGCCACAGTTTCAGGTAAAAAGAACGTCATATAAACATCAGATAAATCAATCAGGTTTAAAACCTTACCTCCTGCTGCAATCATTTCACCAGGTTGTGCAACACGATACTGAACCCGACCATTAATCGGAGATTTTAATTGGCTATCCTCAATATCAAATTGAATTCGCTCCACTGTCGCTTGTGCAGCCTCTACATTTGATTTGGCACTGGTGACTTGTGCATGGCTTGCAACAATTGCTTCTTGTGCACTGGCGACCTGAGCTTTGGCAACACTCACGGCTGCACGTGCACGATCTGCATCAGCGCGCTCATCATCTAGCTGTTGCTTAGATGTTGCACCATCTTTCGCCAAAATTTCAGTTCTTGATAGACGACGTTCCGCAGCACGAAGTGATGTTTGCTGTTGCTGTACCTGAGCTTCTGCTGCAATTTTATCGCTTAGACGCATGTTCACTTGAGCATTCGCCGTTAATACTGCATTTTTAGCTTGTTCTAACTGTGCTTTTGCTTCTCTTAATTGTGCTTCAAGACTCAAGACCTTGATCGTTGCCAAAAGCTGCCCAGATTTTACAAAATCACCTTCATTTACGTTAATATTCTCTAACTGACCAGCCATTTTACTGGCGATATTGACCTCAGTTGCCTCTATACGCCCATTTCCTTTAATAAAACCATCTGTATCTACTTTATTAAAGTTTTGCCATGCCCAATATCCCACCAAAATCAGGACAACAATCCCTCCAATGATTAACATTTTTTTAATATTCATCGAGTTCATCTCTCCCAATCAAATTTTGGTTATTTTTTCAGTGTAGTTATATTATATAAAATAGTCCAATTTTCAGTGCCTTAAAAATAATGAAATAAATAATTTAAATATGTGACCG
>NZ_OOGT01000158.1 GCF_900323515.1 Acinetobacter stercoris
GACATGATCACTTCAAAAAATTAAAATAGAATACATAAAAATTTTAAAAAAACGATTTCATATAATATATTTTAGCTATTATTAAAATTTTCACATTTGTGGGCAAATAATTATATTTTGTTGACAAAAAATCAGTAATTTTTTCATTTTATATTTATGCTGAAAAACAATAATAAAAACCCAGATAAGGTCATAGATACAAAATAAAAAAAGCCAGGGAAATACTTTCCCTGGCTTTTTTATTTCAAAGAGATTTAATCTTCAGGATACTCAAAGCGATAACCTACCCCATAAACCGCTTGCACCCATTCATGACGATTACCTGTTTCTGCGACATCTGAAATCTTACGACGCAAATTTTTGATATGGCTGTCTATCACACGGTCTGCTACATCAAAACTATCTGGATTGATATGATCAAGCAGTTGAGCCCGAGAATATACCTGTCCTTGATGTTCTAAAAACAATTCAAGCAAACGGAATTCTGTTGGTGTCAGATTAAGAGATTTTTGCTGATACCAAATACGTTGTTGCGCCTTATCAATACGGAACAGATTATTTTCTTCTGGTTCTGCCTTACGATCCAGACGGCGTAATACAGCCTGTACACGGGCAACTAACTCCTTTGGACTAAATGGTTTACAAACATAATCATCTGCTCCCATATTCAAACCAAGTACACGGTCAATTTCCTCAGTGCGCGCTGTAACCATAATGATCGGTAAATCAGTTTGCTCACGAACTTTTCGGCAGATAGTTAAACCATCCATATGTGGAACCATCAAATCCAGAATCATCAAACTTGGTTTACGTTGCAAGAAGCTATCGTAAGCAGCCTGACCATCATGAAACATACTGACTTCATAGCCCGCAGCTTCCAGATAATCTCTCACCAATTGTGCCAGCTCGACTTCATCTTCAACGAGCATAATATGTTTCATAAACTTTTTTCCTTTATGCTTTCGTATTTTTCGGAAAGGTTAATTTACAACGTAAACCACCTAATGGTGAATGATCAAAGCTTAACTCACCACCTAAAGCTTCCGCAATTTTACGGGAAAGTGCCAATCCTAACCCCGTACCACCAGTACTACGTGTCCTTGAATCATCAACACGATAAAAACGTTCACCTAAACGGGACAATTGCTCATCATTCAGACCAAAAGGACTGTCATCAACGAATACTGTCCAGAATTCATCATCTTGTTCTGTATGCACATTAACCTGACCACCAGCTTCAGTATAGCGAATACAATTGCCAAGTAAATTAACCATAATTTGCTTAAAACGATCTATGTCTAATTGTAATGAAGCACCTTCACCTTTTGTAGTGACCGTTAAACTCGCCTTCTCAAATTTAGGTTTAAAGTTTTCTATTTCCTGTATAACCACATCCCATGGATCAATCTCAGAAAAATAACATGTGAGTTGCTGGGCATCTGCCTGCGCCAAATCAGCCAGATCTTGAGTTAATTTTTTCAAACTACTCACCTGATTCAACATAGATGCAAAGTGCTCAGGTGTTGGCTTGCGAATACCATCCTGCATTGCCTCAATCTGCGCCTGAAGTACTGCAAGTGGTGTTTTTAATTCATGTGAGGTATCTGCAACCCACTGACGGCGAGAAGTTTCATGTTGATCCAGAATGACTGCCAATTGGTTCAATTCATTTGACAAATCACCCAGCTCATCATTTCGGTTAACCTTGATTTGATGCTGGTAGTTACCATCAGTCAGCTCTTTAGTACCTTGTAATAAACGCTGAATAGGCTTTTTGAAATAAGTCGCCATCAAGAGCGCTGCAACCAGACTTGAAATAATGGTTAAAATATAAATTAGCAATAAATAGCGTTTTTGATTACTAAAAAAGTTAATACTTAAAGCATCATCTTCATCCAGGACAGGCTTTAATCCCAGATAACCGACAACCTCTCCATTTACAATTATGGGGCGATAGGACTCCTGATCATCTCCAGGCTCACCTACAATAAAATGATGGTTCGTATCATAAAGGGAAAGTCGACCTCTCAATCCCAACCGGTCTGGCATTGCAATGAAACGCTTTTTACCATTTTGAGAAGTACTAATCCTCATCCGGCTTTGGTTTTCTTTCGATGCTTTTTCTGGTGATTTAAACATATTCTGGTTTGCACTAAGTGGAAAAACCAGACCTTCAAATGGTTGATATTCTGAAGGAAGATTTTCTTCAAGTATCTTGATCTCTTCAGTTTTGTCCATACTAGACTGGTTTGGAGTTGTATCCTCATCAAACTGATTAATTAAAGTCCGTTCCTTGAAATAGCGTTGCTGCAAAGCAATGTCATATTGACGGTGTAGCCACCAATGTGACAGTTTGTCATAGTCATCAGACGCAGCATTACCTTCTATCTGTAAGATCTGCGCCTGAATGGCATTTCCCCAATCATGATAAACGCTATAAACGCCAGCCAAGTTACCAATTAAATGATCCAGTTTTTGCATTTCAACATTTGCTACATAAGTTGCAAAGTTCTTTTGCATTGTCCAGTGCAAAACTCCCAAACTTACTGTGGTAATCACCAGAGTCGTTAGGAGAACAGTTAAGAATAAGCGTAATGCAATAGGAACACGGCGAACTTTCAAAAGACGCATCTCTCAATTTTATATGAAGATAATAAGTGATTGTAACCAACACTCACGCAAAAAACCCTCCATTCTTTCTTCATCATTATTATCTAATCTTTAACCATCTAAAAGACTTAGCTTATATCCATCGGAGATAACGACAATGAATAGCTTGACAAAAATCGCACTTGTTTCCGCCAGTATCCTATCAATGGGTGCATTGACTGCATGTCAATCAAGTTCAACACCTAAAAATGGTCCTGAAGGTCGTCACATGATGGGTCATCATAAAATGTCTCCAGAACAACGTGAACAATTCAAACAAATGCGTGCAGAACGTCACGAATTTATGAAACAGGCAAAATCTGCATGTGATAATAAAGCGGTTGGCAGTTCTGTTCAAATCAAGGCGGGAGATAAAACTGTTGATGGCACATGTGCAATCAACTTCCGCCCTGACCGTGATTCAATGAAAGATATACGCTTACAGGACAAACATAAAGGCATGAGATTTAAACGTGGTCAAGAATTAACAGCTGAACAAAAAGCTCAAATTGATCAAAAGCGTGCTGAGAGAAAAGCAAAATGGGAAGCTATTCAAAGTGCTTGCGCAAATCAGACTAATGGTAAACAAATTCAAGTTAAACTGGATGATAAATTAATTAATGGTCAGTGCTTTGTACATTTCAAACCAAATGCACGTCCAGAAACCACACCTGTTCCAGCTACTCAAGCTCCAGCACAAAAGACACCTGCTGCATAACAGCAACTTATAAAAAAAGACGCTTAGTGCGTCTTTTTTATTGGACATATCTTTTTACGATTTTGACAATTTGTTTCACTCATTTTTCTTTAAAACTGTTTACACTCAAAGTACTTACATATTTCAAGACTATTTTCTTTGACTTTACAGTCACAGTGAATTCACCAAGAAATACTTGTACGACATAATAAGTTGTTGCACGATGTAGCAGAACAAATATGTGTCGATGAAGACACCATTCCCTCTTAGGATTATAAATCTGGTTTAACCAGTATTGAGGAACTCAATATGCCACAATACAAAGCACCCTTACGTGATATGCAATTTGTTTTGCATGAATTATTAAATGCTGAAGAACACTATGCAAAACTCCCTGCATTCCAAGAAAACGTAAGCCGTGAATTGGTTGATCAATACTTAGAAGCTGCAGCAGATTTTTGTGAAAATGAACTTTCTCCATTAAATCAGGTAGGTGACCGTGAAGGTTGTAAATGGAATGATGGCGTTGTAACAACACCTACAGGTTTTAAAGAAGCATATCAAAAATATATCGAACTTGGTTTTCCATCTTTAGCAGTTGCTGAAGAGCATGGTGGTCAAGGTTTACCAGGTTCTCTTGCAACTTCCATATCAGAAATGGTAGGTGCTGCAAACTGGGCGTGGGGTATGTATCCAGGTCTTTCTCATGGTGCTGTTCGTACTATCGAACATCATGGTTCTGATGAACAAAAAGCAACTTATCTACCTAAACTTGTTTCTGGTGAGTGGACAGGTACGATGTGTTTAACAGAATCTCAAGCAGGTTCTGATCTTGGTATTATCCGCACAAAAGCCGAACCAAATGCAGATGGTAGCTATGCTATTTCTGGCGAGAAAATCTTTATCTCGGCTGGTGAACATGATATGGCAGAGAACATTGTTCACATTGTTCTTGCCCGTTTACCTGGTGCACCTAAAGGTACTAAAGGTATTTCATTATTCATCGTTCCTAAATTCAATGTAAATGCAGATGGTTCACTTGCTGATCGTAATGCAGTTCGTTGTGGTTCCATCGAACATAAAATGGGGATCCACGGTAATGCAACATGCGTGATCAACTTTGATCAGGCAAAAGGCTACCTCATTGGGCCTGAAAACCGTGGCCTACATGCAATGTTCACCTTCATGAATACCGCACGTATCGGTACAGCTGTTCAAGGTTTAACTGCTTCTGAGTCTTCTTTCCAAGGCGCACTTGTATATGCCAAAGAACGTTTGGCAATGCGTTCACTTTCTGGTCCTAAAGCACCTGAAAAAGAAGCTGACCCGATTATCGTACACCCAGCTGTCCGTAACATGCTTTTAACTCAAAAAGCATTTGCTGAAGGTGGTCGTGCACTCGTTTATTTCTTATCTCAATATGCTGATATTGTTGAGCATGGTGCAACCGAAGATGACCGTAAACTTGCGGACAATATCTTGTCGCTTCTTACACCGATTGCAAAAGCATTTTTAACCGAAACAGGTTATGAAGCTGCAAACAAAGGTGTGCAAGTGTTCGGTGGTCATGGCTTCATCTCTGAACATGGTATGGAACAAATCGTTCGCGATACACGTATTTCATGTTTATACGAAGGAACAACCGAGATTCAGGCACTCGATTTGCTAGGTCGTAAAGTCCTGCAAACTCAAGGTGCGATGCTGCGTGACTTCACCAAAATTATCCATAAATTTGTAGAAGCAAATAAAGATAATGCTGAAATGAAACAATTTGTTGAACCACTTGCTGCTCTCAATAAAGAGTGGGGTGATTTGACCATGCAGATCGGTATGAAAGCAATGCAAAACCCTGATGAAGTTGGTGGCGCTGCAGTTGACTACTTATACTTCTCTGGTTATGTGACTCTTGCATATTTCTGGGCACGTATGGCGCTTGTTGCTCAAGAAAAACTTGCAGCAGGAACAACTGAGACAGGCTTCTATGGTGCAAAAATCAAAACAGCACAGTTCTATTTCAAAAAACTTCTTCCACGTACACGTAGTCACGTTGAAGTCATCGCTGGTGGTTTAGAACCATTGATGGCATTGGATGCTGAAGACTTTGCTTTCTAATCCGATGTAAATAAGTTCAAGTTAAAGGACGGTCAGATCAATGGCAGTCCTTTTTCTTTATAGATTTAAACTTAGATAAACTTTCCAATAGGGATATTAGATGTATTTGGCAATTTACTGATAAACATGTCAAATACCCTAAACTTTAGTCGTCTAACATCAAATAATATCAGTGTATAGACTTCTAATAATGAATTGATTCAAACAAAAAATAGGTGATCAAGCTATGCCAATCTATAATGCTCCACTTGCAGATATGCGTTTTATTCTAAATGATGTATTTAATGCCGAACAATTCTGGCAATCTAATGAAAAACTAGCTCATGTCGATGCTGCAACTGCCGAAGCTATTTTAGAAGAAATGGCAAAATTTGCGCAAAATGTTACTTTACCCATCAATCGCACGGGTGATGAAGAAGGTGCGCATTATGAAAATGGCAAAGTTTCAACACCAACCGGATTTAAAGAGGCATTCCGTCAATACGCTGAAGGTGGTTGGATCGGTTTAGGTGCAGATGAAGAATGGGGCGGTCAAGGCATGCCAAAAATGCTGACTGTACTTGCTGACGAAATGTTATTTGCGACCAACCCTTCTTTTATGCTCTACCCTCTTCTATCTGTGGGTGCTGGCATGGCTTTAAACAGTTATGCATCACAAGAACAAAAAGAGACTTATTTACCTAAAATCTACTCTGGTGAGTGGTCTGGCACGATGTGTCTGACAGAACCTCATGCAGGTACTGATTTAGGTATTATTAAAACTAAAGCTGAACGAAATACAGATGGCTCATACAACATCACAGGAACAAAAATCTTTATCACTGGCGGTGATCATGATTTAGCTGAAAACATCATTCACCTTGTACTTGCAAAAACACCCGACGCACCTGCCGGTTCACGTGGAATTTCATTGTTTATTGTTCCAAAATTCCTCGTAAATACTGATGGCTCTCTAGGTGAACGTAATGCTGTTGCTCCTGGTTCAATCGAACATAAAATGGGAATTAAAGCCTCAGCAACCTGCGTCATGAACTTTGATGGTGCTAAAGGTTTTCTGGTTGGACAAGAAAATCATGGACTTGCAGCCATGTTTGTCATGATGAACTACGAACGTCTATCTATGGGTATACAAGGACTTGGAGCATCAGAGTTTGCTTATCAAAATGCTGCCCAGTATGCTACAGACCGTATTCAAGGTCGTAGTGCTTCAGGTGTAAAATCTCCTAACAAAGCTGCCGATAGCATTCTTGTACATGGTGATGTTCGTCGTATGTTATTGAATGCTCGTGCAAACAATGAAGCTTCTCGCGCATTTGCTGTTTATGTAGGTCAACAACTGGACATTACCAAGTTCTCAACAGATCCTGAAGCCATTGCTAAAGCAAATAATCGCGTCGCCCTCCTTACACCGATTGCCAAAGCATACTTAACGGATACTGCATTTAATGCAGTAATTGATGCGCAGATGTGTTTCGGTGGTCATGGTTATATTCGTGAATGGGGAATGGAACAATGTGTTCGTGACCTGCGTATTGCCCAAATTTATGAAGGAACTAACGGTGTTCAGTCTCAAGACTTGATTGGTCGTAAAACGATTAAGTGTAATGGTGAATTTATCGCAGAATATATTGCAGAAATTCGTGACTTTGCCAATGATTTAGATACGGATCTAAACTTCATCAAAGATGCAACCTTAGATGTTGCGACTGAAGTAGATATGATTACTCAATACATCATTGAGCAAGCAAATGAGAATTCAGAGTTTTCAAATGCTGCAGCTGTTGATTACTTACATGCTGTTGGTCTACTCAGTTTCACCTATATGTATGCACGTATTGCAAAAGCAGCAAAAGCAAAATCTGGTGAATTCTACCAGAACAAACTTGCATTGGCGCATTACTTTATCCAGCGCATACTCCCTGATTTGACAGCACGTATTGCAAAAATCAAAGCAGGTTCAGATGTAATCATGAACTTCAGTGAAGATTATTTTACTAATCAAGCGTAATTAATAATAAAAACCCTCTGAATCTAGAGGGTTTTTCATATTCAAGCAACAAAACAGTAAATTTCATAAAATGATTATTTCAAGCAATTTATATAAGCTCACAATATCCATCATAAAATTTAAAAAAGAGACTACTAATGAAAAATATGTTTTTTATTCCATTGATACTTATGATCTACACTACTACGACTCACGCCATAGATGAATCTCTTATGCAAATACCCGATAATTTAAAATTAGAAAAAATTGCAATTATTAAAAATAAAAATGGTGAAAAAGTAAAAATTTCACAGTTTTTTTTAAATATGGGAAATAATCAGTTGCTATACATTAGAGATTCATCATCACCAGAAGCCTTAAAACACATAGAGGAAATATGTAAGAGTAAAAATCAAAAATCAGATATAAATTATGGTGCCAAAATTATAAATGGAAATGAAAAATATTTAATATCATGTACTTCCAAAAATATACTAAAACAATATGAAAATCCCAACAAAAAACCTATAGAAGAAACTCATCAAGGATATAAAGATCAAATTATTTATAATCAATATGGAGAAAAATTTATTACCAGAACATCTGAATTAAATTTAGCATCTGGTCGAAAAATTACTATTCAACAAAAATTCCAAGAAATATCTCCCACCCAATTACTCTATATACCTTTTACTACAAGCCCTGAAGTAGAAGAGTTTTATAAAGAGTATTGTCCTTTAGTAACAGACTATTCTCTAGCAGAAAAAGGAATAAGAGTGATGCATAAAAATGCCATATCAACGCTCCAATGCATTAATTCCAATTAATATTAAAACCTCTCTATCACTTCCCCAAAAATATCAAGTATTCAATACAACTTTTCATTTTATTTAAGTAATATCAATCATTTTTTTAATTTGGCGTGTTTTTTGCTTAGTCATTTTCATATTTGATTTGAGGAGGAAATAATGAATAGGTTTAAGATGAAACGAATTGAAATTATCCTCGATCGCTTTGGAAATATCGCCGTAGAAGCATTTCACTACATTGCCCTGTTTATTATTGGCTGTCTAATTGCATGGTCATCCATTCACACATTAATCGAAATATTAACTGTCAAAAAATATGCAACAATTGATGATATTTTATTGTTATTTATATATTTAGAACTTGGTGCAATGGTTGGCATTTATTTTAAAACAAACCATATGCCAGTACGTTTTTTGATATATGTTGCTATTACTGCCTTGACCAGACTCCTTATCTCCAACATCCAACACGAACATAAAGCCAGTTTGGATCTGGTTATTATTACAGGATCTATTTTGATATTAGCAGCATCCATTTTTGTTGTACGTTTTGCTTCATGGCATTACCCATCAGTAATACGGAGCAAACATACTGAAAAACCTCTGGCTTATGGAAAAACACCAAGACCAGAAGATGATGAGTTAGCATAAAAGTGGGGAATCACCCCACTTTTTAATAAGTATAACCACCGAAAAAGATTTGAGAAATAATCCCTGTAGCTAAAGCAACTAAAATATAGTTTCCATCAATATTTACCCAATGATAACCATGTGGAGGCTCATATAAATCATAACGATGATAATCATTAATATAATAGCGTGAGCTTCGGTAAATATCAGGAAGTCGATCTCCTGCACGATATACTACAACACGGTTGGCTTGACCATAGTTATTATTATACTTCTGTGGATGATCATAACGTCCTACATAAATGTTACGATTATTACTTTCATAACCTTTCACATGAGATCGACTATTTAGATTTGATTGATTCCATGTATTCAAATGATTGGTTGAATCTGGGTTATTTCTTTGATGTAATGGAATATTCTGACTGTAATTGGATAATTGACGTCCTTTGAAAGTATTACCAGAGTTCCCCCACTGTGATTGCTTAGTAAAGCCTCCCCTATTTTGACCTTTACTCGCCTGATAACCTCCCCAATGATGATCAGCTATAGCTGGCATAGAAAAGCCAAGTACTGAAATAAATAGCATACTTGTAGCAAGATTTTTTTTCATTTTTATTCCCCCATATCGGTATATTTTCAAAAATACGCTTACATTTGGTAGAAATAATGGACATTCATAAAAATGATAAAAAATAAATTACATATTATTTAAATAGTTACATGGAATTATTTTTTAAATCACATATTTTTTCACATAAAAAACCAG
>NZ_OOGT01000145.1 GCF_900323515.1 Acinetobacter stercoris
AAAATCATGTAATTTAAAATGAAAATTAAACTAATACTTCCTTTAATTATTTCTTCCATATTTGTTGGATGTGCATCAGTCCCTAAAGCTGATCAGCAGTTATCAAAACAAGTAAAACAACTCACTTCTCCATCAGAGGGTAATGCAGCAATTTATGTTTATCGTTCAAACTCTGTAGTGGGTGCTTCAATTAAAAAAGATATCTGGATTGATGGTGAATGTTTAGGGGAATCATCAAGAGGTGTATTTTTTTATAAAGAAGTATCTGGCAATCAGAAGCATACAATATCTACAGAGTCAGAATTTTCTCCAAATCATTTAGAGATAAATACTGAGGCAGGTAAACAATATTTTATTCAACAATTTATTAAGCCAGGCGTTGTTGTAGGTGGCGCTAATCTAAAACAAGTTGATGAAACTACAGGTAAAAAAGCAATCAGTGAATATGAACTGGCTAAAAGTGGAAACTGCAGTGAAGCAACAATTTCACTCAATAAGTAACGATGAAAAGGTATATCAATTAATCTATTGATATACCTTATTTTATTTAAATAAATGAATGATAACTTAGCTAAAGTTGAATGGATTTAAAAGTATATTTTCTAGTAATTTCTAAATAATTATTCAAAGAATAGAGCATTATGAACCTTATTGACCAAGAACCCCACTTTTGGGAACTCTACCAACATGAAGATCAATATTATCTAGGTATTGCTATAGATATGAGTTCAGTTGTTTCATGCTGGGACATAAAGCTTACTTTAGATGAAGTTTCTGCTTATAAAATTCAAGGCAGATCAAGTATCGAGAGAATGACTAAAAAATTTATAGATGAAACTTATCGAGGAAGTTTTTCCGATTTAGAAAGTCGAAAAGTTTCAGACAAAGAAAAAGCAGCCATGCAAGCTGCTTTTAAATTATGGCGAGAAAATAATGCCTAAGCCTGTTCCGGGAACTCTTTTTCTACTCCACCATTATAACTGGCAAAGCGAGGCTGCTCCCGTTTAAATACTGGTGCTGAACTTGACCAAGGCCAGTCACCAAAATGTGTTGCACGATATCTGCGAAAAGCATCATTTAGCTCTTGATCTGTATTTAAAACAAATGGTCCGCGCATTGCTACGGGTTCACCTATAGGTTCACCTTCTAACCATAGAATTCGGGCCTCGGCATCTCCAGCTTTTAAGTGAATTTCGACATCTGGTTGAAGCTCAACTAAATGACGGTAGTGTACAAGTTCACCAGCAACCCCTAAAGTTGTTCCCTGATAAAAATAGGCAAAACGGGTTGAGGTTGAAGTTGTTGCAGGCACTGTGATTTCAGCATTTGCATCTAGTGTCATAAGATAAATGTTTACCTTGTTTTCTTTAGCAGCAGCCCATGAATGGAGCGGACGCGATATTGCTTCAGTACCGTTGAACTCACCTGAAATAACACGGATGTCGGTTTGATTCCCATAATGGTCTTCTATTGCTACATGAGGTATATGCTCACGCCACATCATTTTATAGGCAGGATCTTGTTTTTTTTGTTCAGCAGATGAATTGAACCAGATTTGAAAAAGTTCGAATGTATTTGGTTTATCTTGGTGCAATAGTGGGAACATTTCACAATGTTCAATACCATTTCCTGTACTGAGCCATTGCACATCACCTGCCGCATAGCGCCCGCCATTTCCGAGTGAGTCAAAATGGTCAACAAAGCCACGCTCAACAAGTGTTATGGTCTCAAAACCTGTATGGGGATGTTCCGGGAAGCCTGGAACGACATCACCATAATACATACGATAAGGTTCTTCTTTAGTCGGTTCAAAAGCAGGCCCCATATTTTCATTGGCTGCAGGGAAATGATCGACATGGTGTGCTGTAAAGAGAAATGGATCTTTTAAATCTAAGCGAAATTCGATAGGGGTAATGTTATAAATTACATCATTTGCCATAGTGCTACGCTCCATCTTCTTATACGTCAAATTTTTAAAATTTGGTTAACTATTTTGATAATTTAAAATGAATATGAGAATTTACTAGCACTTATTTGTAAGTGCCAATTGCAAATAATGCTGTTTTGTATCGTTCTTTTTATGAAAGAGCTGATATCAAATCAGACAAAATCTGGCAAAGAATTTTAGCACTCATAATTTATTGATAAATTTAAGCATAATGTCTGGGTTAAAATAATGAGGAACAATAAGGTGCAAAAGAAATATTTATACGGGCTATTTGCTCTTCCAGTTATATTAGCAGCCTGCCAAAAGCACTATATATCTGAACCTAGTCAGGCTACTGAGGCGGCTTTGGTTGCCCAGTCATATGCCAATGGTCTTTCTGCGGAAATTGATATTGATTATCGGAAAGCATTTTATAATCTGAAGCGGGCATATCATTATTGTGTAGCTTTTTCAACCAATGATAATTTGGTGTATACGGATAATAAACTTGAAAATTTTATAGAAATGGGAACTATTTTTACACGTAATCAGGATGGGCGATATTTATCTAAAGTGACAGTGGAAGGACTGCGTGATAAGAAAACCAGACTTACTTTATTTTTACCTAATGATTTCAAATATCCTAAGAGCAGATTTAAAGATGATATTCAGTGGGCATTAGGGAAAGATAAAAGATGTAATACAGCATGGAATCCTTAAATGGTGGTAACGATTTTATCTGCATAGGCAAATAACATCATGATGTTTTGATAAATCGGTCATTTTGGAAATAGACAAGAACCAGGCTTTTTGCGATTTTAGCTCTTAATTTTGAGCTTGAATAAGATAATGAATACTCAGAAAAATAATGCGAACAGTTTTGAATATCATCAAGTAATTATTATTGGTGGTGGATTTGCAGGGCTGGGTGCAGCCATAAAATTAAAAGAAGCAGGTATCCATGATTTTATATTGCTTGAAAAAGCACATGAACTAGGAGGAGTATGGCGTGAAAATACCTATCCAGGCTGTGCTTGCGATGTACCGTCTGCCTTGTATAGTTTTTCTTTTGAGCCTAACCCTAACTGGAGTAGGGTGTTTGCTCCACAAGCTGAAATCAAAAAATATTTACAAAATATAGCCCATAAATATCAAATTATGCCCAATGTGAAATTGGATACAGAAGTGCTTTTTGCTCAATGGTCGGAACAGGATCAATGCTGGATTATTCAGACTAATCGTGGGGAGTTTCGCTCACAATTTAGCATTATGGCTTGTGGACCGATGCATGAACCTGTTTTGCCTGATGTTAAAGGCATTCAAGAATTTAAAGGTCAGATATTCCACTCTGCTCGCTGGAGGCACGATCTGGATTTAGTTGGGAAACGTGTTGCTGTGGTGGGAACTGGAGCATCTGCTATCCAGTTTGTTCCACAAATTCAACCTGTTGTGGAAAAGTTAACAGTTTTTCAGAGAACAGCTCAATGGATTTTACCTAAGTCGGATATTGATTTACCCAAACCTGTTCAAATGTTGTTTAAATATTTGCCATTTACCCAGCAGCTTTTACGTGGAGGGGTATATGGAATCTTTGAAACGATCAACGGTGGAATTCAAAGCCCAACTGCGATGAAACAGTTTCAGCGTTTGGCTGGGTTTAATCTAAAGTTTTCAATAAAAGATAAAGAACTTAGGAAAAAATTAACGCCAGATTTTATTATTGGCTGTAAGCGGATCTTGCAATCAAATAATTGGTATCCTGCACTTGCTCAGCCAAATGTAGAGGTAATCGCAAGTGGCTTATCAGAAGTACAGGGTAATACTTTAATTGCGTTGGATGGAACAACCTGTGAAGCAGATATTATAATTTTAGCGACAGGTTTTGAAATTGCTGAACCACCTATTGCCAAGCGTGTATTCAATAGATATGGTCAATCTATGGCTGATGTCTGGCAGGGAAGTCCCGAGGGCTATAAAGGAACAATGGTTGAAAATTGTCCTAATGGTTTTTTAATGTTTGGTCCAAATATTGCTGTAAGTTCATCTGCATTTATTATAATAGAAGCGCAGCTTACTTATATCGTAGATGCACTTAAACAGGCGATTGATCTTGGAATTCGAAGCATAGAGCCAAATCCAAAACTGGTTAAAGCCTACAACGAAAAAGTACAACAGGCATTACAAACTACTGTCTGGAATCAGGGAGGGTGTCAAAGCTACTTTCTGGATAGAAATGGGCGTAATAGCGTAGCTTGGCCTTGGACGACTTTCGAATTAAAGAAACAGCTTAAAAGCTTTAACCTGAATGAATATTTAACAGATTTTTCACCTGAAAAAGCAGATACTTAATGAGGCAAAAAAAAAATCATCATGATGAAATAGCATATCATGATGATGTTAAACTGGTGGTGAGTATGGCCTTTAAACTTATCGGTTATTGATCTGAATCATCATCACCTTGCTGATCTGAACTTTTCCCCATTGTGAGCATTGCTGCAAGTTTAAGCATATCAGATTGAATGGTGTTCATTTGTTGTTCAATCTTTTCAAAATTAATTTTGCTGAAATCTGTTGAACCATTTAAAAATGGTGAGTCCAGAACCTGCTTATTGGCTCGTAATACCTGACCGCGAATAGAATCTATTTCTTCACTCTTTAAGTTCAAAGCGTTTAATGCATCGCTAAAGCCTTGTAGTTGATAACGTAGATTTGTTGCAGTTTTCTGTAACTGATGTTGATCTTTGCTCTCAATAGCCTGTTGAAGGTCATTTTGAGTCTGTTCTAGTTTTCTAACATAATCACCTGTTTTGAGTTGCATATCTGCCACATCGCGGGCGATGTAGAACATATTGCCACTTTTTAAATCTGAACGTACTGAAGTATGGTTATCAGCTGGATCATCTTTTGAGTTTACCTGTTCATTACTGGAATAAGAATCATCTCTTGATTGTTGATCTTCAGCTTGAGTTTGATCAGATCTATGGTCTTGAGCCTGATCACATCCTAAAAGTAAAACGCCAGAAGTAAAAATTACGAAAGGTAATACAGCACCTTGTAATAGCTTTTTCATCATTCTCGATCAGTTTTGAATATATTGATTAATATAGAGCTGAAATATGGAGAAAATGCTGAGAGTTGCAAAGCAATAACACATTGTTACAGTACATTGAAAAGGGCATCAATTGATGCCCTAAAGAAGGCTTTATTTTTTGAGTTCAGTTTCAATTGCTTCCAGGATTCTAGGATCATCTGCAGTAATGTCAGGGGCAAAACGGGCAACCACGTCACCATTTTTATTCACCAGAAATTTTTCAAAATTCCAGAGGATCTCAGGTTTTGGATTTGGTGTTAACCCATAGTCAACCAGATCTTTCCACCAAGGTCCTTCACCAATACGTTCAGGAATTGCTGTGATCAATGCCTGATATAGAGGATGCTTATCTGTTCCTGCTACTGAGATTTTCGAAAATAATGGAAAATGTACATCATAAGTGAGAGAACAGAACTGCTGAATTTCTTCATTTGTTCCAGGTTCTTGCTCCAGAAAATTGTTTGCTGGGAAGCCTAAAATTTCTAGGCCCTGATCTTTTTTCTCTTTGTAAAGCTTTTCCAGACCTTCATATTGTGGCGTTAAACCGCATTTCGAGGCAACGTTGACAATAAGTAATACCTTGCCCTGATATTGATTTAAATTGATGTCCTTGCCATCTATGCTTTTTACAGGAATGTTGTATACAGAAGTTGTCATGAGGTGTCCTGATAGATATTTAAATATTGGTATTGTTGTATCGGGAAATACATATGAGAACAAGTTGATATTGTTATTTTCCAGTAAAAATAAAGCAAAAAGCGAGTTTTTTACTCGCTTTTTGAAATAATGATCTAAAGTTATTTGGCATTATTTGCTTTAGTTTGAAGGTTTTGCATTTCAGTGAGAATATCCTTTTGAAGATCGGTTCCTTTTTTCTGTAATTCATTAATTTTTGTTATATCAGGTGGATTTGCAATACCTGCTTGTGCGAGCTCCAGACCAAGATTGTTTGACTGTTTGATTTTATCTTTTAAAGCACTAACTTCTGTACTTTTCAATGGAATGTTATCCAGATTTTTATTGAAACCATCAACGAAAGCTTGCATTTTGTCAACAACAGTACGTACTTCTTCAACTTTACCTGATTGAGCAGCTTTGATGACTTCGGTTTGGAAATTTGCAGTTTCTTGTGTTTGAGTATTATTTAGTGTTTGTAGTTGTAGCAAGTCATTTTTAATATCTGAAATATTGTTATTACTTAATGATGCTGTGGCAGGTTGGGATGAGTTTCCAGCTACGCCGCCAGCTTTAGTATCTTGAGGCTTTTTATCACAAGCAGTTAAAGCAAAGGAGACTAAACATAAGGTTGAAATTAATAGTTTTTTCATTATTTATCCTTATAGGATTAAAAGTTCAATTTTCGTGATTCAAGTTCAATTCTTTTATTTGACAAAATATCACCTGATCAACATGCCATAGCTAGAACTAAAATGACAATAGTTTTTAAAGATAACTCGCGATCAAGAAATTTTCATCAGCATTATGCATATTTGATTTGAGAAGGCGTCTGTCCTGTATAGCGTTTAAAAAATTCGATAAAGCTTGAGCTGTGTTGATACCCCAATTCATAACTGATTTTTTTAATGGAGATTCCTTGTTGGAGTTGGGTGATTGCATAAATCAATTTTGCACGATTTCTCCACTCCGAAATAGACATCAATAGTTCCTTTTGGCTAAGTCTAAGGATATGTCTTTCTGTGATATCAAATGTTTCTAGTATTTGTTGCAAGCTTTTATGAAAGTGAGTAGGTTCAGATAATGCACTCAAGATGGGTTTTAAAATTGGGTGGTTACTTTGTGGCAAATAATGGTCATATACTGGAGAGATATAAATCTGGTCGATCAGGATTTGCAATAAATGTTCATAATAGCTTGCTGATGGAATTCCTGAATTTTTTTGTTGCAATATTTCTTCAACAGTGTGTTTTAAAAATGCTGAAACACTCAGGGTCTTGGCTTCGTTTGACAGTTGTTTAGACAGACATGGATGGATACGAATACAAATATAATGGGTAAGCTGTTCTTCAAATGCAGTACAGCAATGTTCGATTTGTGGGGGAATCCATAGTCCATAACTTGGAGGTGATAAAAATTGTTGTCCTGAAATATTCAGTTCGAGTGTGCCGTTTAAACTAAAATTAAAATCTCCCCATAAATTGGAATGGGGAGTGACGATATCATCTTTATTGTAAAAGAATTCATCTAATTCAATAAGTTTACCAAGTTCCACTGATACTGAATATCCTGTATAGAGTTTAGCTAAATTTCGCAATCAATCTTAGGATTATTTAACCCGCGAGATAGTGTGAAAATCGAAACAATCGCGAGAACAATAAAGCTAAGTACACTATACAATAGAATATTCGCATTGAAATGATCAACGATGTATCCACCTAACAGAGAACCTGTTGCGATCATGACCTGAAAAAAACCAACAAATAAAGGCATACCTTTTTCAACAGCATTTGGTGTATGAACAAACATCCAGATATTGGCTGTTGTAGGAAACGCACCAAATGCAAAGCCCCAAAGCCCTGTTAAAATAAATGCCCCCATTTCATAGACAGCGAAAACTGGAAAGCTGAAAAAGACGATCGCGAAGCATAGTCCAATAAATGCAAAGGTATATCGAACATTGATATTTCCACTATAACCAGCAAATGCATTACCAAAAATACCTGCAACGCCATAGAGTAATAGTAAGGTGCTAATGGTTGTCCCATTAAAGCCAGCGACATTTTTAAAGAAGGGTGCAAGATAACTATAAGAAGAAAAATGTGCTAAGCCAATCAGTAAAATGACAATTAGACCTTTACGTGCTTTGGGTTCTCTTAATAAAGCAGGTAAATCACGGAAATGGATAGCTGAGCTTGGCTTGAGCTGAGGTAGAAATATTAGCTCCAGGATAAAGACTAGAAATCCGATGGCTGCAGTAATAATAAACGCGGTACGCCAGCCAAAAAACTCACTTAGCCAAGTACCTATAGGTACACCAAGAACCGTAGCCAAAGTTACACCAGCCATAACAATAGCTGTTGCCTTTGCTATGGGTAAATGGGTAGGTGCTAACCGGGGACTCAAAGCAATAGCTGTCGCCCAGAAGCCACCAATTGCAATACCTAGAATAAAGCGACTAAATAGCAAAACTTCAAAGCTAGTAGCAAATGCTGTAATCAGGTTGGCAACGACCATGATTGCTGTCAAACCAATGAGTAAATACCTTCGGTCTAATTGTTTTACCCATACTGGTAATAATGGTGCTGCAAATGCAGCCATAATACCAGGTAGGGTAATGACTAAACCTGCTGTTCCAACGGAGACATGTAAATCTGTAGAAATACTGTTGAGCACACCAATAGGAAGGAATTCACTGGTGACCAAAGCAAATGCAGTCACCGCGACAGTTAATAATGCAAACCAACTGCCGCCTGGAATGGAGGCAGCTGAATCTGTTAATTCTTCAGTTTTTGAGGGCGTAGATGTCTGGACCATGGTTGTATTTCCTTGGGCTAAATTTTTTTAGATAATTTAATAATGATCGTTATAAAAATAAAATATTTGAATAATTTCCCAGTGTCAATTAATTTAGTAATGATTGTTATAAAAATATGTGTGAAGTTTATGACAGAACCAAAAAATGTAAATTCAGATGCATCTTATGCAGAAGAGAAAGAAAAACGTAAGCGTGGACGTCCTAAGTGTTTTGATGAAAAAGAAGCGCTGAATAAGGCTATGCTTTTGTTTTGGGAGTATGGCTATGAAGCAACATCTATGAGTGATTTACTTCACACACTCAATATTACTGCACCAAGCTTGTACAGTAGTTTTGGTGATAAATTACAATTGTTTTATCGTTGTCTGGATTATTATCTGGAAAATGAGGCTTGTGCCATAGTTTCTATTTTTCAACAGGCAAAGACGGCTAAAGTTGCTATTGAACTTTATCTGCATGAGAATGTCCAAAAACTGGTTCAGGACAATAAGCCTAAAGGCTGTATGTTATTGGTATCAACAATGAATTGTTCCGAGCAGCATCACCAGTTACAACAAGATTTGTTAGAAAAAAGGCAAAATGTTAAACGGCTTATTTATGAGCGCCTAGTACAGGGCGTGCATGATGGGGACTTAAAACAGGATATGAAATTAGATGAAATGGCAAATTTTTATAGTACCATTTCACAAGGTCTATCCATGCAAGCACGAGATGAAGTTGCCATAGAAGATTTACAGCAAGTGGTTAATAATGCGATGAAGGTATGGGATTTATTTTTATAAGTGGATGTCTCTTACGCTATAATAATGTCTGATATTCAATATTTAAATTAAAACAGACTTAAATGATAATTAACCTCATTAAGGTAAATAAAGATTAAATGAATGATTGAAAAGTCGAAACATATCGGATGGGCATTGAGCCTACCGTTGATTGCCGTGTTTATTTGGTCGTTGAATATCAATGTAACCCGCTACGTTGCTGATTTGATTTCCCCTGTAAGTATCAGCTTTTATCGCTGGTTAGTTGCTTTTGTCATTCTGACTCCATTTATGTTTCTAAAAGTCTGGAAACAGCGAGATTTAATCAGGAGACATTTTGTACAATTTGCCGTATTGAGTGCTTTCGGGATGGTGCTGTATCAAGGCTTGTCCTATTCAGCTGCTCATCATACTACGGCAACTAACATGGGAATTATCAATGCCTTTGTACCTGTGTTTACGATCTTTATTTCCATGGCACTTTTAAGGGATATTCCAAATCGTTATGCAGTGATCGGGAGTATTTTATCGTTTATCGGATTGCTTTATGTCATGGGGCAAGGTGATTTCGGTAGCCTATTGAAACTGGGTAAGCACTGGGGCGATATCATTATGGTATTTGCCGTATTTTTCTACGCATTTTATGGTGTGTTCCTTAAGAAATGGCAATTACAAGTTCCACTACTCGTTAGTCTATATATCCAGATCAGTTTTGCATTAATTTATCATTTACCTTTTATTCTATGGCTAGGTTTGGACAGTATCGATTCTCAAAATGCTGCAAGTGTATTTTATGCGGGTGTTTTTCCTTCACTCATTGCACCTCTACTATGGATGGTTGCCGTTCATCATATCGGACCTAATCGAACCAGTATTTTTATGAATTTAATGCCTGTTTTTACAGCAATTATTGCATATTTCTGGTTAGATGAAGCATGGACGATCTATCATACGATGGGTGGGGTTGTGATTTTAATTGGTATCGCTCTTGCCCAGAAAAAACGGATCTAATTTTGTATAACGATATGAAATATATTTTTGATATGTAAAAGTGTATAAAGTGGCTTTTTTATATGCAATTGAAGAAATATAGTTCATTCAAAAAAGCATAAAAA
>NZ_OOGT01000156.1 GCF_900323515.1 Acinetobacter stercoris
GATTTATAGAGTAGTAAAAATATTTTGATGAATACTCACATTTTATTCTGTGATAATGACATAATAATGAAAGCTGAAGGCTTATGATTAAATATATAAATTATTCGATAAAAATTCAAAAAAATACTACACTTTTAAACTAAACAGCGTTATAATAAACTCAATTTAAATCACACTATAAATTTTTTGTGTGATTTCAGTTTTACAACCTGACCTTCCCCAAGGTCAGGTTTTTTTTATGTCTAAATAATCTGGAAAATAAAAAAGAGCTCCCTTGGGAACTCTTTTTACCTAAAAAATTAAAAATGAAGCGTATACGCCTAAATAGGGCTTAAAATACCCTGTACATGTGTGGAATATTTACATACTCCTAAAAACATGTTTGATGATTTCATTCTGAAAAAGTCAGCTTGAAACGAATGCTTTTCTTAATTCAAGCCCAGAATGAGATGGTTTTTCTATGCTCTAGTTCTAAACATATTCCTGAAATTGTATATTGGTACTGTCAGTTGTAGTAATAAAACGTAGATTTTCGAATCACATATTAGGGTAATTCGGACCACCACCGCCTTCTGGCGTTACCCAGGTGATGTTTTGCGATGGGTCTTTGATATCACAAGTCTTACAATGTACGCAGTTTGCAGCATTGATCTGGAAGCGTTTAGAACCATCATCATTTTCCATGATTTCATAAACGCCAGCAGGACAGTAACGTTGTGCTGGCTCATCCCATTTTGGTAAATTTACATTTACAGGAATGTCTGGATTAGTCAGTTTCAAGTGCGCAGGCTGGTTTTCTTCATGAACTGTATTTGATACAAATACTGAAGATAAACGGTCAAAAGTCAATTTGCCATCCGGTTTAGGGTAGTTCGGTTTAAAGGTTGCCGCACCTACTGTTTTCAACGCACTAAAGTCAGGTACCAGATCATGCAAGGTAAATGGGACTTTAAAGACATTCTGGTCAATAAAGTTAAATGCTCCACCAAACCACTGACCAAATTTATGCATTGCCGGACCAAAGTTACGAGAGTTATATAACTCTTCTTTTAGCCAGCTATTATCGAATTTGTCTGTATAAGAGGTGAGTTCTTTTTCAAAGAAGTCTTCGCCTTCTGTAACACGGGCAACGGCAATGTCCCCGCCTTTTTCTACACCAGCCTGAATTGCTTCAAATACTGCTTCACCACATAACATGCCAGATTTCATGGCAGTGTGAGAACCTTTGATTTTGGCAAAGTTTAAGAAACCAGCATCATCTCCAATGAGACAACCACCTGGGAATGTGAGTTTAGGAAGTGAATTTAGACCACCTTTAACAACAGCACGTGCACCATAGGAAATACGTTTCCCACCCTCTAAATACTGTTTAATGAGAGGATGTGTTTTCCAGCGNTGCATTTCCATAAATGGGTACATGTGCGGATTTTCATAGGATAAATCCACGATCATACCCAAAGTCACCTGGTTGTTTTCAGCATGATATAACCACCAGCCACCAGAAGAGCCTGTTTCATTGAGAGGCCAGCCAGCACCATGCATAACCAGACCNGGCTTATGTTTTGCCGGATCAATTTCCCAAAGCTCTTTAATCCCGATACCGTAGTGTTGAGGGTCAGCATCTTTNTCNAGATTNNATTTNNNNATNAGNCGNTTNCCTANATGNCCACGACAGCCTTCNGCAAANAAGGTGTATTTNGCATGTAGTTCATAGCCTGGAGCAAAGTTGGCAGTCGGTTCACCATCTTTACCAACNCCCATATCTCCAGTCTGGATACCTTTAACAGAACCATCTTCATGATAGAGGATTTCAGAAGCAGCGAAACCTGGGAAAATAGANACTTCCAGTTCTTCAGCTTTGGTTCCCANCCAGCGTACTACGTTACCCAGAGAAATAACGTAATTGCCATCATTATGCATGGTTTTTGGTACCATCCAGTGAGGCGCTTCTTTATAAGAAGTTTCAGAAAGGGTAAAGAAGGTTCTGTCTTCAGTCACAGGAACGTTTAAAGGAGCGCCTTCTTCTTTCCAGTTAGGGAAAAGTTCGTTGATTGCACGCGGTTCAAGTACAGCACCGGAAAGGATATGCGCACCAACTTCGGAGCCTTTTTCAACGACACAAACAGATAAATCTGGCAGGTTGTTTTCAATTGCTAATTGACGAATTTTAATCGCGGCAGAAAGACCAGCAGGGCCAGCGCCTACGATCACTACGTCAAACTCCATCGATTCACGTTCCTGAGTCGTATTATTTTTTGGTCAGCAAGGCATAAACCATGGTAATTCAAAATAATTCAACATCAGAGGTGAATAATTCACCAAGCTCAGATGATAAAAACTTAATGAACATAGCACAATACTTAAAAGATGCACAGCAGAGTCACAAAAGGTCAATACCACCTTTAGAGCAATGGCATCCAAAGCATTGTGGCAAAATGGATTTGAGCGTTAAAGCTAATGGTGAGTGGTGGCACGAAGGTCAATTGATCAGGAGACAGGCGCTTTTGGATTTATTCTCAAGCGTACTTTGGAAAGAGGATGGGAAATTTTATTTAAAAACACCTGTTGAACAGATTGAGATAACTGTTGAAGATGAACCTTTGTTGGTTAATCAGGTTGATCAAGTAGAGATTGATAAAAAGATCTATTTACAATTAACAACAACTAATCAGGATGTCGTGATTGTTGATCATGATCACCCGATTTTTATGCGTGAATATTCTGGTGAATTGCGCCCTTATATTCATGTTCGTTTTGGAATTAATGCTCTTATTCAAAGAAATACATTTTTTCATTTGATTGAATATGGGGAACTGCTTGAAAATGATCAGGGAGATACTATTTTATCTCTACAAAGTGGTGATTTGCACTTGCAATTAGGCACTTGAGGTTTAAGATTTACATCGTAATTTAACGAGCAGAATGAGTTGCTATGACAGCCATCCTTCCTATATCCCCATTAGATAACCCTATGCCTAAAGCATTAAATGATGCTCCTATAGGTATTTTTGACTCTGGGATAGGTGGTACAACTGTAGCACTCGAATTGGCAAAATATTTGCCTAATGAAAATTTTATTTATTATGCAGATACAGCACACGTACCTTATGGTCCCCGTGAAGATCAGGATATTCGTGAACTTACTGCTCACGCAATAGAATGGTTATATCGGAAAGGTTGTAAAATTGCTGTGGTGGCATGTAATACAGCTTCGGCATTTAGTTTGGATTATTTACGTGAACATTATGGTGAAAACTTTCCAATTATCGGCTTAGTGCCTGCTTTAAAACCAGCAGTACTACAGACGAAGAGTAAAGTGGTTTCGGTATTAGCCACGCCTGCAACATTTCGTGGTCAGTTGATCAAGGATGTTATGCATCGTTTTGCAGAGCCTGCAGGTGTAAAAGTACTGCCTGTTACTTGCCTGGACCTAGTTCCTTTCGTTGAAGCTGGTCAACAGACAAGTGTCAAATGTTTGGAGGCATTAAAACAGGTTTTACAGCCTGTTATCGATCAGGGTGCAGATTATCTGGTACTGGGCTGCACTCATTATCCTTTTTTAAATCAATCGATTAAAACCATTTTTTCTGATAAACTCACCTTGATTGATTCTGGTTTGGCTGTTGCGAGGCAGACAGCACGTGTATTAATTAAAAATGAGCTTGCTGCCAAGCAGGAAAATCAGTCAAATGTCCGTTTGCGCTGTTTTGTAAGTGGGCAAAATGCAGAACAATTAAAACCGATTTTAACCCGTTGGATCGATACAAATATTACATGGTCAATTGAAAATATCATTGATTAAATAAATAATTTCATTCAATCTGAATATTTTAGGCAATTTTGCCAAGTACAAAACATAATTTGGGGAATGTTTTGAATATACTTGGTGAAAAGGATAAGGTTTGCCAATGCTTGATAAGCGTTACCAGGTTTTTGTGATTTCGTCAGGTCTGGATTTACAACATGAGCGTGTGGCGTTGTTCCAGGCGTTGATGAATATTGGATTTTTTCCATGGGGATTAGAACAAAGAACACCACAAAGCAATGCGATTGCGCGTAGACAGATTGAAGAATGTGATTATGTCATTTTACTTTTAGGTGCTGAATATGGTGAGCTGTCCGTTGCTGGTGTTAGTTATATGCATCTGGAATACATCTATGCGGTGGCCAAACAAAAACCTGTGATTGTATTCATTGATTTGAAATCTGCTACAGCAGAACAATTGAGTTGTGATATACAGAATTATCGGAAGATTCAGGATTTTATTGTCCAGCTAAAACATGAGAATGCGCATGTCATCTATTTTAAGGATGTCAAAGATCTTGAGCAGTTAGTCCGCTTTAATATGATGAAAATGTTGGAGTATTTCCCATCTGAAGGTTGGGTTCGTCCAAAACGTGAGCAACAGTTACAAGATGAAATTCAACGTTTAAAGACTGAATTATTACAAGCAAAAACTGAAATTGGTATAGTTAGATATTCCAAATCCCATCAGCAAGATCCATTATTAGCAAGTAAAAATCTCTGGAATACATGTTTTACATTTGAATATAAAATGCACGCCTATTTAGATGGTAATTTTAAGGAAATTTATTCAAAAAGGCAGATTGAATTTAGTGAACTACTTGTTCTGCTAAGTGAAACATTTATTCGACCTGCATCTGAAGAACACTTTGCACAGACAATCAACCATTTTTTAAATGAAACTGCTTTGTCTGATGCTCGTGAGCAGATACCCAGAGCACATGCTGTATCTCGGGCACAAATTAATTTAAATGACTTACAGGTTTTAAAACAACAGTTTCAGAGTATTGGCTGGATTGTACCGATCGCTAAAGATGACAGACAGCGTGTTTTATGGAAAATAGCGGAAAATGGTTTAATTGCTTTGCAATATTGTCAAGAAACATCAAAAGTTAGCAATCAAATAAATCAGAAATAGCTACTATGTTGAAGTACTTAAAAAACTGTTAAAGTAAGATTAATTTCTCAAAAGATGTTTAAGGTCATGCAAAAGTCATCTGAATATAAGCCTAAAGTGACGGTCATTCTTGCAAATTTAGGAACACCAGATGAGCCAACAGTCCCAGCAGTTAGGATGTTTTTAAAACAGTTTTTGTCTGATCAGAGAGTTATTGAAATTCCCAAGCTGATCTGGCAAATCATTCTTCACGCATTTGTTCTGCCGTTTAGACCTAAGCATGTTGCAGAAGCTTATGCTTCTGTTTGGAAAAATGATTCCCCAATGAGAGAAATTTTATTGAATCAGGTTGAGTCTTTAAAGGATAAATTGAGCAGTATTTATCCTGAATTTGAACTTAATTTTATTCCTGCGATGACTTACGGAAACCCGGGGATTAATAAAGCTCTTGCAGGTTTACAGATTCAGCCCCAAGATCACGTTATATTATTTCCGCTATTCCCTCAATATTCGGCAACATCAACTGCTCCACTATATGATGCAGTTGCAAACTGGATAACAAAACAACGTAATTTGCCAGGCTTAACTATTATTCGTGATTATTATCAACATCCTGACTTTATACAGGCGCTGGCAAAAAGCATCTTGGAATTTCAGGCAGAACATGGTGTTCCTGATAAATTATTAATGTCTTTTCATGGTATTCCCCAACCTTATGCTGATAAAGGTGATCCTTATGCTGAGCGTTGCCATATCACTGCACAAAAAGTTGCGGAGGCTTTGGATTTGAAGGATGATCAATGGGCAATCAGTTTCCAGTCGCGTTTTGGTAAGCAAGAATGGGTAAAGCCATATACGGATGAGTTATTAAAACAGTGGGCTACTCAAGGTGTACAGTCAGTACAGGTCTTGAGCCCTGCATTTTCTGCCGATTGTCTGGAAACATTAGAAGAGTTGGCCATGCAAAATGCTGAATTTTTTAAGGCTGCTGGTGGAAAGGAATATGTTTATATTCCTGCCCTGAATTCAAGAGCTGATCATATTGATTTTTTATCACTACTTTTAAAAGCACAGCTAGATGCTTTAAAAGTGACACTTGCACAATCAGATATGAAAACTGAGGTGGTTTAACCATGCTACAAGTCAAAATTGTTCCTGTTACTGCATTTCAGCAAAATTGTTCAATCTTATGGGATAGTGAGAGTAAAGAAGCTGTACTCATTGATGCTGGTGGTGATGCAAACAGGTTGAAACAAGAAGTGCAAGCTCTAGGGGTAACGGTAAAGGAGCTTTGGTTAACGCATGGACATCTGGATCATGCAGGTGCTGTCGGTCAATTGGCACGTGAATGGTCTATTCCAGTGATTGGTCCACACAAGGAAGATCAGTTCTGGCTAGATATGATTCAGGAAGTGTCTGCTCGTTATGGTTTTCCTGTTCCAGAACCAGTGCTTGTAAATCAGTGGCTGTCAGGGGGAGAAATACTTAAACTGGGTGATGAAGAGTTTCAGGTGCGCTTTGCACCAGGGCATACTCCTGGGCATGTCATGTTCTATAATGAAAAAAACAATATCTTATGGACAGGTGATGTTTTATTTAAAGGCTCAATTGGCAGAACAGATTTTCCTAGGGGAGATCATGCTCAACTTATTGAATCCATTCAACGAGAATGTTTCAATCTCCCGGATGAAACACAGTTTGTTTCAGGGCATGGACCTATAAGTACCATTGGCTATGAAAAACAATTTAATCCATTTGTAGCTGGGAAGGCTGGATAGGCATTTAGTTCTGAGATTTATCTTTGAACCCGAATGGGCTAACAATATGATTTTTTGTTTCTGAGTGCATCAGATATGCTGCGATTGCAGACAGGAGACCAATCGCAATATCTAGACTATCGAGAGATATGATGCCTAGAGCAATGAATATAAGACAAGTTAGAATTAATGACGCAATAATAGCTTTCAAAAAAACATATGAGAACAAGAGTAACCCCTAAACCAAACCATAAATTTTCTTCAATTACAGTAATGTAAGGTATTTTATTTTTTTCATGGTTATCTAATTGCGAAATAAAGTTAAGTGAATAAACTAAAATAAGTATAGTAAAAAAATATTGATGTTTTTATTATTTTTTTCTAAAAGGGTTACGCATTAATTGCTTATTTTCTAAAATAACCAGAAGCGTTGCAACTGCAAATAAAATTGCCACAATAAGTAATGCAAAATCAAGCGTATATAAGCCAAGAATAATAAAAAAAATAGTCGCCACTATAAAGGCGAAAAGTAGAATTTTATAACTTAAGGTCATGTCTGACTCCTTAATTTAAAATCAGAGCAGTATTATTGGCATGGCTTGGTTAAATTGGTGTGAATTTTTTGTGTATAACTTAAACAAAATGTTTAATACTTTTTTACATTTTGAAACTAAAGTGACGAATTAGTGATCGTTATCTTCAGCTTGAGGAGCATCTTGAGTTGGGAGTTTATATTCTTCACTTGCCCAAGCACCTAAATCAATCAGTTTACATCTTTCTGAACAAAAAGGACGAAAATCATTACCCTGCCATGTTGTTAATTGTCCGCAACGAGGACATTTAAATGTATGAGGCATATTCATTTCTCCAAATCTTTTCTATGACATAGGCAAACTAAAACAGAATTGTTAGACTTGTGCCGTATTTATTAGTTTGATCTGTTTATGCTGATTCGTCAATTTCAAGCACTGCGCATGCATGCACCCCGTCAATTTAAACCGGTTTCAAGTGACTCTATTTGTGTGGAAATTGGAGCGGGGAAGGGTAAACATGCGCTTTTATTTAGTTCTATTAATCCTGAGAAAAAACTGTTTGCAATAGAACGGACTCGTGAAAAATTTGATGCGATGAGCAAACAACATTTGCTTGAAGGTCAAAAGAATTTAGAAACGATTCACGCTGATGCGATTCCTTGGATTGTTCATGCACTTTATCCAAAACAAGTACAGCAATTTTTTATTTTATATCCAAATCCTGAACCACATAATCCAGCTCAGCGCTGGTTGAATATGCCATTTTTTGAATTTTTACTTTCTCGTTTAGCAGTTCATGGCACAGTGACATTAGCCAGTAATATTCCTGAATATATTGAGGAAGCCGAACAACAATTGAAGAATGTCTGGAAACTTCCTTTTGAAAAACAAAAAATACAGTCAGACTCTGCTAGAACACATTTTGAAATTAAATACTTAGAACGTGGTGAACTATGTCAGCAGCTTGTGATTCGTAAACCTGAAGATTATCAGACAAGATTCGATGATTTTATGCCTTTACAAGGAAAAACTGCTGATCTGGATGGAACTTTAGAGCATCAGCATGAGCAGTAAAAAGATTGCTATTATTGGGGCTGGGCCTGCAGGTTTAATGGCAGCTGAAGTTTTGAGCCATTATTATGATGATATTCAAGTTTATGAGCAAAAGCCTTCAGCTGCACGTAAGTTTTTGATGGCTGGTAAAACTGGATTGAATATTTCACATGCAGAGCCAATAGAAAAGTTTATTAACAGATATGATCATCCAGAATGGTTGGAGGTCTGGATTCGTCGATGGGATGCTGTCTGGATTCAAAATTGGATGAAAGGTCTAGGTATCGATTCTTATATCGGCTCATCAGGGCGTATTTTCCCTGTTGAAATGAAAGCTGCACCTTTGCTTCGGGCTTGGTTAAAACGCTTGGTAGATCAGAAGGTCAAATTTTATTATCGGCATCAGGTTAAGGCATTACAGCAAAATCATTTAACGGTTTTGAATCTACAGGACAATGTAGAGCAGACGACTGCATTTGATGCAATTATTTTGGCATGTGGTGCGGTGTCATGGTCCCAGCTCGGAAGTGATGGTGCATGGAGAAATTGGCTATCATCTGATGAGATGGAAGCTTTTCAAGCGAGTAATGCAGGTGTGGTCAGGAAATGGTCCCGGTTTATGCACCCTGTATTTGGCCAGCCATTAAAACGGGTTCATGCATGGGTCGATCCAAAGTCTAAGAGTGAAGGTGATATTATCATCACCCATTATGGACTGGAGAGTGGTCTGGTTTATAGGCAAGGGAGAGATTTACGTTCTTTATTAAAACGGCAAAATAAAATGTGGCTTTATCTGGATTTGTTGCCAGATCTAACCATAGAACAATTAATTAAAAAATTACAGCCCGCTAAAAAGCAATCTTTAAATAATATTTGGAGAAAAGCAGGACTGGATACAGTTAAGTCTAATTTGATACGTGAGTTAGTTGATAAAGAATTATGGGCAATACCTGAACTTTTAGCGAAACAAATCAAAAATTTAAAAATAGAATTAGATGATTTTAGGCCCATTGAGGAGGCGATTAGTTGTGCGGGAGGCGTCAAGCAGGAAGCCTTGACAGAAAATCTTCAGTTAAAAAGCAATCCTTATGTTTTCTGTGCAGGTGAAATGTTGGATTGGGATGCACCAACGGGTGGATATTTGCTTACAGCTTGCTTTGCAACAGGGAGAGCGGCGGGCGAGGGAGTATATGCTTATCTAGAGAAGCAATTTACCTGATGGATAATGTTCTTTTAATATCTATGGATTATATTAGTGACCATTGACATTGTCTAAATAGATTGTGTGACAAGTTGAAATTGAGCAGATGATGCACGAAATGAAGAGAATGGTGAGACTATTTTCAAATTCTGGAACAGTGTTTCTGATCATTTGGATCAGTAGGTTTCTCAAGTAACACCTCATGCCAACTAAATACCTGTCGTCGCAATTGCTTTGAAATGTCAACAGATCCTATTTAAATGCAGTGATTAAAAGATACGGTAGGTAAGACGATGGAAGAAAAGAAATACACAGGAAGTTGCTTATGTGGTGGAATTCGCTATGAAATTCATGGAGAAATTGGCGATATTTTAGAATGTCATTGTCAAAGATGCCGAAAAGCCAATGGTACTGCGTTTGCAACCAATGCCCCAGTAAAAAAAACTGATTTTAAAATTACCCATGGTGAAAATCTGCTCAAAAAATTTGAGTCTACCCCAACGACTATGCGCTGTTTTTGTAGCGAATGTGGTTCACCAATCATAAGTATTAAAGAAGAGACACCTGATACATATCGGTTAAGAATAGGAACTTTGGATAGTAAGCTAGAGCATAAACCAAGTTCACATATTTTTGTCGCATATAAAGCTGAGTGGGATACAATTTATGATGACTTACCACAATATGCTGAACGGCCGTAGTGTCTCTTAACTGCCACCTTGTAATCCAGAGTGGCAGTATCAAGAAGCTTGTTTAAAATTATTTTGCTTTTAAAGCGTCGCTTTCAAATTTCACGCCATCCCAGCCATTTTGCATAAATTGGCGAATATTTTGGTGATCTACTGCATCTGGTGTTGCCAAAACTGATTGATAATGCTCAGCGAATAATTGCAGAGTCTGTTCAGGAGTTAAGGTATTTAGTTTTGCAAAAGAAAAAACTTTGGCACTGCCTTGGTTTTCAGTTGCTGCATTATGCTGCTTGCCATTTGTGAAAGCTGTAGGGGTATGTATGTAATGTGCATCAATGTAAGCGATAACATCTGAAAATTTTGCTTGACCATTTTCGAGTCTGGTTAAGAGTTCTTGTACCATGATTTGATATATCCTAAAGAAAACTGCCTGAATCATAGCATTTATATATACTTTTCTAACTGGCATCGTATAAAAATCATGTATTTTGGTGCGAAGCTTGTTTTAAAATTAAAAAATATTTTAAGAAATACACAACCTAATTGTGGATAAATCTGAACTTATTCACATCGTGGAGAAATGATTATGAGTTGGCTATTGGTTGCAATAGGCGGAGCAATTGGTGCGAGCTTACGCTATGGTGCGGGCTTGATCATTACACGACCGCAGATGTATTTTCCATGGACAACCTGGTCAATCAATATTTTAGGGTGCTTTCTGGCTGGTATATTTTTCGCTTTTACTGAACGTTATCCTGTTTTACAACAACAGGCGAGGCTATTTTTAATGGTTGGTATTTTTGGGGGATTTACTACGTTTTCAAGCTTTGGACTGGAAACTTTTCAACTGATTCGCCAAGGACATTTGTCAATAGCTCTAGCATATACCATTTCTAGTGTATTGGTCGGGGTCATTTGCCTGATGATAGGTTTTTATATTTTTCAGTTTTTATTGAATACGAAGTAGAAAAATAAAAAAAAGCCTAAGTCGGAGGAGGGACACTTAGGCTTTGAGTTCAAGTAAAAATTTACAGGAGCAAACTTAAATATTGATTAACGTTTAAAGCGGGCGAAACGTTTATTAAAGCTTGCAACACGTCCTTCATTACTTGCTTGTCGTACTTCACCTGTATAGAACGGGTGAGAGGCACTTGAAATATCCAAAGTAACATAAGGATAAACTTTACCCTCATACTCTCTGGTTTGTTTTGCCTGAATAGTGCTTCCAATTAGGAAGAAAGCATTTGCATTTGTGTCATGAAATAACACTTCTCTATATTCTGGATGTATATCTGGGCGCACAACGACCTCCAATCATTATTTTTAATTATGTTATAACATAACAATTATAT
>NZ_OOGT01000065.1 GCF_900323515.1 Acinetobacter stercoris
AACATACTCATTTGCAGTTTTAGTTAGCAAAAATTTCGCATAGAAAATAAGCCTTTGCAAAATTTGAACTATTTCACAAAGGCAATATTTATACTTTTTATTACAGCTTCATTTTGTAACCAAAATTAATATTTCCATGTAGAATCAGAAAATATAATCATCCTCACATACTTATCCATGTGCTTTCACCGACCAGATTGAGCCAATTTCAGCTACTTCCGCCCGTATTCTGGCTTGTTGATAAAAACGCAAGAAAGCTAATGCAAATACAAAAGCAGTCAGGTCAATAGTGAGTAAATGCCCAGTTGAATACCATAAACCCACATCTGGAACGAGATATGCAATCAATGAAGTTAAAGGTAAAGTAAATAATACAATAGCTATAGCCAACAATAGTTGGGGCAATGCTCTTGCTGCACCAACCACAAAGGTATACATCAGACTTGTAAGAAATACAGCATAATAACTATACATAAATAAATGATTGATACTGTTTAACTCTGGATAAACCACGTATCCCCAACGACCAGCAAGCATACTGCTAAAGATCGCCAGAATAGTACCCAAACAAGCTCCAATAGTTAAATTTGTGACAAAATGAACATCTTTTCTTTGCGATGGTACAGGTAGATCTGGATTTTTCTGCCTTTTTAACCGAGACTCAATCCATAAAATATTGCCTGAATAAAATAAAAATGCACCGCCAATACCCAAAATAAAATACATCCAACGTGTAATATTTCCACCAAAATTGCCAAAATGCAGACTGAACATGGATTTGATCACCTGATCTGCAATAGTAGCGTGTGTATTTAAAGTATTTATATTATACGGCTGCTCCTGATAGGGGTTGATAAACATATAGTCAAAATTATCACCACGTAACATTTGTTCGGAACTATATAATGCGACACGGGCAGATGCCATTTCAGGCTTATCTAACTGGTTAAAACTGATCGACATGATTTCGTATTCAGGAGCAGACTGTTTCAGGCGAAATAAGATTTTTTCCACATCCAGTTTTGGCTGAGGATCTGCAAGCTGCATAGGAACAGGACGCTCAAACAAAGGTTTTCCTTTGTTTGCCAACTGTCCTAATGCATCATAGAAAAAATCATGGAAGGCAAAAACAATCACGGATATACAGATAATGATATGAAATGGCAAACTAGTTATACCAATCACATTATGCGTATCGAGCCAAAAACGTTTTTTATTTTTTCCCTTACGAATGGCAAAATAATCTTTAACTAATGTAGGTAACAGAATAATTAGCCCTGAAAAAATCGCTAAAAAATAGAGAAATGCAACAACACCCATCACATAAACGCCTAATGTGTGATGTCCTGATAACCCTGGAATACCAGCAGTTTCATGTAACTGTTCTATCAACCAACCTAATTTTGATACGTTTTCTTGTTGTACCTGCAATTGTCCTTGGCTATCCAAAGTTGCCAGCATAGTATTTTGTGATGTATCGAATCCATGTTCACTTGATTCTTTTGAAACATGCCACTGCACTGGGGCATTATGCATTTCCTTAGATGAAAAATTAACAATCAGATTTTTTCGTGCATCTGGATATTTCTGCTGAACTTCTTCAACGAGTTCATTATATTGGGAGGAATGGATAGCTGACATCTTTTGCTGCGGAGGAGTTGCCCATTGACTCAGATCATGTTGAAACATAGTCAAGCCACCAGCAAAAAAGCAGATAAATAATAATATGCCCGCACTAATTCCCACCCAGGTGTGTAACTCCTTGGCGAGTTTCAGAATATCCGTTCTAACTTTCATTTTAACCTCGAAGTAACAACACACCAAGATAGGCAACAGCTGTGGCGACACTATAGATAACGATCACTTGCCAACCTCTAGGTATAAAATAAGCCAGGAAAAATACAGGGCACCAAATCCAGGGAATTGTCCACATTCCCATTTGTGGTGCTAGCACTGCCTCCATTCGACCAAAACTTAGCAATGTCACAATTGCAGCAATACAAACAGAAAATGCAAATCCTAAAAAAACACCAGCAAAGGTTTTCGAAAGCCAGTCAGCGTGAATTTTTGGAAACTTTTGTAATTTCATGCTGTTTCAACCTTTGAAATAAAGGAATAAATGGAATAAAACTCCACATCACAATGGCTGTGATAATGAACATATAAATCGCAACCAATGCTGGAAGTTTTATAACAAGGATAATGAAAGATAGAAGGAGTAAAATTCCAGCAAACCAACGATATTTATTTTCCAATCTCATCTGGATCAGCGCTTGATTAGAATGCGTCAGATACAATGTCAGATATCCTGCTATAGCCAAAATAAAACCTAATATTTTCATTACTCTCAATACCTATAGATTTTTAAAGCATTAAAATAAAAAGCCTATAGAAATAGGCTTTTCAAATATGAATTAAAAATCAAAACTGACCCCTAACTTATAACTACGTGCAGCACCAACAATGGCATAATTATCATTAAATACTCCTTCCCAATATTTTTTATTGGTGACATTATCAATATTGGCAAGGAATGTTGTATTTACACCGCCGATTTTAGTTTTATAACGTGCTCCAAGATCCCAAATAGTAAAGTCAGGCAGTTTTAAAGTGTTTGCATTATTTAAATACTGTTCACCAACATAGCTCAGACGAGTATTGATATTTAAACCTTCAAGCATTGGAATCGCATAATCCAGACCGAGTGAAGCCGTGAAATCTGGCACGCCATAAACATTTTTGTTTTTGAGTGCTACAGTATTTTTTGTATATTTAGAATCAATATAAGCCAGATTACCGATAACATTCAGATCATCCATAACTTTGCCTGAAAATGACCACTCAACCCCACGAGATCGGGCTTCGGCATCGTCTGTAGTGATTTGAGTTTTTTTATTTGCATCTGCTACTGCAAATTTTGTAGTCATTAAAGCTGGTTTTTCTATCTGATAAATCGCTAATGTATGTAACCAAGAATCGGTTTGGTATTTGGTTCCAATTTCATATTGTTTGGTTTGGTAAGGTGCAAAAGTCGTCCCGAAATTTACATCATTCACATAAGATTGATCAGTTAATGTCGCCCCTTCAGTCAACCCTTCTACATAACTTGCATAGAACGATAAATTTTCACCGAATGGTTTTAGAACAATACCTAAGCTTGGAGAAATTTTATCCTCCTCATAAGAAATATACTGTCCTTTAGTATTTTTCTTTTGAAAATTGATGGTATCTATATTTTGATAACGCGCACCAATAATCAATTGCAACTTGTCATCTAACATTGAGAGCTGGTCTGTCAATGTATAACTGGTGTAGTCATTATCGCCTAGAGGACTGATTTTTGGATAGCTGTATGGCATATGACCACCATTACTTGGATCATACAGATTTGTAGGGAAATCAACTGGCGTAGCACCACGTCCCTCATGCTGACTATATTTTCGTTTTAAATAATCTGCTCTGAGTCCCAACGTATGTTTGATAGCCCCCGTATCAAATTTACCCTCAAATCCGATATTGGCTGCTGTATTTTTTTCTTTAGAGCCAACACGATAATATTGTGATGTCGCATCACCTTGTGCATTAGTCAAAATCATACGGGTACCGAATAAATGCCCCGAATACTCTTTTTCAATATAGCCAGCACCTGCAAAAACTTTAAAATCAGGATTGAGCTGATATTCACCAGTCAAACCAGCAAATCGGCTATTGGTATAACCTTCAAGATGACGAAAATGGTTAATATCACCTTTAGGTGCTTTAATCACATTTGTCAGATTCTGCATTGAAACCATTGCAGGTGACCCACCATCACGGTTATCACGAATGACATAAGAGTCAAAATTCAGTTTTAACTTATCAGTGGTATAGTCAGCAGCCAAAGCCCCTGAAATATGTCGGTCATTCATACCATCGATATAGTGTTCACCGTCTCCGTAAGTTCCATTGACGCGCACTCCAAATTCTTTTTCACTTCCAAATCGACGTGAAATATCAAAACCAGACTGGTAATAGCCCTTTTCTTCCATTGAGGCAGACAATTGAGTGAGTTCTTTATCTGCACGCTTTGAGTTGGCTATAATCACACCACCAACACTCCCTGTTGGTGCAACACCAGCCACGAGTGCATTTGGCCCTTTTAATACGGTTACGGACTCTAAAAATTCAGTAGGTACACGTCCATATGGTGCAACCCCGAATAATCCGTTATAAGACATGTCTTCGTGATTGACATCAAATCCACGCAATTTGAAGTTTTCATTCAAATGTCCCTGATTTGTCGTTACGCGAATACCTGCATCATTTTTTAATACATCACCGACAGTTGTAGCTTGCTGATCCTGAATCACTTTTTGGGAATATGACTGCACGCTAAAAGGTGTATCCAGAATTTCCTTGTTCCCCAAAGCTCCTAATTTTGTCTGTTTTACATATGTTCCTGTAGCATCAGCTTTTTTATTATCCTCTTCAGCATGCAAGATAATGGTAGGCAATGAAGAAGTCTCTTCAGCCCACAAAACTTGACTAGCACCCCCAGATAACATCACACAAGATATAGCTTTAACCAAAGCTTTTTTAGAAAGATTTCCCATAACAGTAAATTTAAGATTAATGATAATAATTATTATAATCATTAATCTTAGAGTTTTTAATAAATATTTCTAATTATTTATATCAACAAAATTCAATGACATTAAAAAGACAGCTTATTGATTCAGCGACTAAAATAAAAAACCAAGCGAAGCACTTGGTTTTTAGATATCATCTGAGTGATTAAAAACGATCAGAAGTTAAAAAGTTGTATTTATGACAAAGTCAAACCATATTCAGCCATTAATTCTAAAAACTCAGTTTCATTCATTACAGTAATTCCAAGTTTTTCCGCTTTTTCAAGCTTAGATCCCGCCTTTTCACCAGCAACAACACATTTGGTCTTACTAGAAACACTGCCACTGACTCGTGCACCTAAGGTTTGTAACATCCCTGTTGCCTGATCACGAGTCATTTTTTCCAGTGTTCCCGTCAAGACCCAGCTTTCACCATTTAGAGGTTGACGAGTTGGTGCGACTGGAGCATCCCAGTAAATACCTGCGGCAAGTAAACGGTCAATCACTTCCAGATTGTGCTCTGCCTTAAAGAAATCCACGATCCACTCTGCTGTAATGTCACCAACATCCGGAGTTTTCTTCAAAGCTTCAATATCAGCATGACGAAGCGCATCAAAAGTCTGGAATGTATTGGCAAGCATTCGAGCTGTAGTTTCTCCCACGCCACGGATACCTAATGCGTAAATAAAACTGGCAAGCGTTGTCTTTTTGCTATTTTCAATTGCATCAAATAGGTTCTGAACAGACTTTTCACCCATTTTCTCAAGATTTAATAGTTCTTCACGATGTTCATGTAAATGGTAGATATCAGATACATCTTTGAGCAAATCCAAATGCAATAATGATTCAACCCAGCGATCTCCCAGACCTTCAATATCCATCGCTTTACGTGAAACAAAGTGGCGAATCGCTTCGATACGTTGTGCCGAACAGTAAAGTCCCCCTGAACAACGGGCTAAAGCTTCACCTTCTGGCATCACGACAGGAGATGAACAAACTGGACAGTTTTCTGGAAGATGTACTTCTATAGCATCATCTGGGCGAAACTCTGGCCAGACTTTTTCCACTTTAGGAATGACATCACCACTACGATAGACACTTACCGTGTCACCAATACGTACATCAAGACGGTGAATCTCGCCGATATTATGTAGAGTCACATTGGAGACTGTTACCCCTCCAACTGCTACAGGATTTAATCTAGCTACTGGTGTAAGTGTTCCTGTTCGACCGACTTGCCAATCAATATTTTCTATGATCGTCAATGCAGCAACAGCAGGAAACTTATAAGCAGTAGCCCAGCGAGGTTCACGACTTAAAAAACCAAGCTGTTTTTGTTGTCTTAAGTCATCGACCTTAATCACCATACCATCAATTTCTACTGACAGGTCTGGTCGCTCCTGATTAATCAGCTCATATTTTTCCTGAACCTCTTGTATGCTATCACAGAGAAAATGACGCTCACCTATAGCAAAGCCAAAAGCATTTAACCATTCCAGGCTTTCAGACATGGTTTTAATACCATTCGCAGGTTCACATTGCGCAATACCATAAGCATAAAAAGCTAGAGGACGTGATGCAGCGATATTTGGATCAAGTTGGCGCAAACTGCCTGCTGCCGCATTTCGGGGGTTGGCAAATGTTTTTTCACCTTTAGCTTCATTTTCAGCATTCAATCTCTCAAAACCTGCTTTAGGCATTAATACTTCGCCACGCACTTCCAGCAAGGCTGGAACTTCAGCCTGATCTGAAGATAAAACTTTAGGTAAATTACGAATCGTTTTTACATTTTGAGTAATAATTTCCCCTGTTTCACCATCACCACGAGTGACACCCCGTACTAATACTCCATTTTCATACCAGAGTGAAATCGCTAAACCATCAAATTTAAGTTCAACATCATACTGGACTTTCTGGTTTGGCAAGCGCTCCTCTACACGACGTGCAAATGCAAAAAGCTCTTCCTGATTGAAAACATTCCCCAAGGATAACATTGGGACAGTATGTGTTACTGTTTCAAACTTGGAGAGTGCTTTGCCACCAACCTTACTTGTCGGAGTATCAGATTGAATCAACTCTGGATTTTGTTCTTCTAATGCCTTCAACTGATGAAAAAGCTGGTCATATTCACTATCTTCAATTGTTGGCTGGTCCATCACATAATATGCGTGATTGTGTTTTGCCAGTAATTGAATCAGCTGACGCATTTGCGCCACGACATTCGACTTTTCCATATTTTTTTCACCATAAAAAGGGCGGAAAAACCGCCCAAAATTTCTTTCACTGATTATAAATCAATTATGCTGATCTAAGCTTCTTGTTTAGAGCGATAATCAATCGCTTGATGTCGCCAATGTTCTTTTAACTGCGGTGTAAACTCAAGGTTATTTTCATCATACACCGTGCCATCAATTTCACGAGCAATCAGCCCTGCTACACTCGCCATAGTATCAAAGCCCTTTTGAACATTGGTGTGAGGCAATGCCAAGAAAAATGCCAAACCATTCACCTGCTCTGTTGATAGTGTTTCCAGATCAAAACCGGCGGGTCCTTCATCGGTAATACGTAACACCGAAAACATCAATGGACTCGGTTCATTAATATTTTCGTAGCGATGGAAACAGGACATTTCACCAAAACGCAGACCATATTTCAGTAAAACCTTAAGTGTTTTATCGCCTGACAATGCTCGACGAGGATTTGGATAGAGATTCAAGGCAATAATCTGTTCTGCATTTGCCAATATACTTGCGTCATCATTCAGTTGCTGCTCATGCAAATGTACATCCAGAATATTACTTTCACCCTCGAAGTCCAGAATTTCAGCTGCTTCGATATTCGGATTCAAACTAAACTCAGGTTCAGTTTTTTTCTCTGATTCTGCTTTAACAGTTTGCTCTTGCAAGGTTTCCTCAACCTTATCATTATTTTGTGCTTTATCTAAAGATGCCGATGTGTCACTGGTAGCTGGTGTTTCAACAGTCTGTTCTTGAACAGCTGGTTCAACGACCTCAGCTATAGGCTGATCTTTTTCAGGAGCTGTTTCAACTGAATTTATCGGATTTGCGACAACATCTGCGACTTCTATAGATGAAATTTTATCCAGATTAGGTTCAACACGCCCAGATGTAGTTGGTACAACATCATCCAGAGTCAACTGATCACGGACATGACGCGGGATAATCGGTTGCTGACATTCAGAGTTGACATGCAGTTCAGATTCCAATGAAGGCGCAGCGTCATTGGGCTTGCGTAATAACATGCGCAAACCAACCAGAATAATAATAACTGCAACAACAATTCCTATGATTGTAGTAACTTCCATACTATGACTCCGCGGCGGCTAAACCGTATTCTTTTGCCTCTTCCAAATTCACAGTGACGAGTTTTGATGTTCCCGGTTCAGGCATTGTTACACCCAGTAGATCTGTTGCCATCGTCATTGCAACTTTATTATGTGTAATGTAAATGAATTGTACTTGTTCAGAAAGCTCTTTTACCAAATTACAAAATCTTCCTACATTTGCATCATCTAACGGCGCATCGACTTCATCCAATACACAAAATGGTGCCGGGTTTAAGCGGAAAATAGCAAAAACCAGCGCCAATGCTGTGAGTGCTTTTTCCCCACCAGACAGCAGTGCCAGAGAACTGTTTTTCTTACCTGGTGGTCTTGCCATCAATTTAACACCCGATTGCCAGTCATCTTCAAGACTTAAACTCGCTTCACCACCATTAAATACTTTAGGGAACAAGTTTTGCAGTTCGGCATTGACCTGATCAAATGTGCCCATGAAGAGTTTTTTGGTTTCCTGATCGATGCTTTTCATCGCGTCTTTTAACTGAGTAACCGTATTTTCTAAATCTTTAATTTGATGATCAAGCTCTTCAAAACGTGCAGATACTTCTTCGTATTCTTCTGAGGCTGCAAGATTGACTGCACCTAACTTTTCAAACTGTCTTTGAGACTTTTCAAGTTTTTGTTGATGTGAAACTAAATCTATTTCCAGACCTTGGATGACATCACTGTTCAACTCTTTCAACTGTTCTGTATAGTGCTGCAAGTCTGATTTGGCAGACTGCCAAGCTAAACGTTTATCCTCAAGCGCGCTTCGGAGCTTTTCATCACTTTGCTGGTGCTGATGGCGCTTGTCAGTAAGACTTTGCTGTTTTTCCTGAATATTATTCAGCTCTACCTGCCATTCATTCCAGGTTTTTTGCAATTTTTGTGTCTGTTCAAACTGCTCCTGAAATTGTGATTCCAGACTTGGCAATTCGAGCTGAATAGGGTCGATAAACTTCCTGGCTGCTTCCATTTGCTGCAATATTTGTTGATATTGTTGCTTCAAAAATGAAATATCTTTTTCCAAAAGCTCAATCTGTTGTTGATTTTGCATGGTCAATCGACGGGTTGCTTCCAGATCTTGCTGCTTTTGTAGCAATTTTTGCTGAGCTTCTTCGAGATTATCAGCAAGCTCATCCACTTGAAATTGAAGTGCTTTAAACTCAGGTAAAGTCTGCTCTAACTTAATCATCAATGAATGCGTATCTATTTCAAGATCATCTTTTTGCATCGCATCTTCTTCAAGCTGTGCATCAAGCTGCCCTAACTGATGAGCAAGCTGTTCTTTCTGTACAGTAAAAGCTTGCGTGGTACTCTGGATTTTGGCAATTCGTACATCAAACTGCTGCATATCTTTCTGCAACGTCTTAAATTGCTCAGTATCCTGCTGAATATGTTTCTGGAATTCTGCAATGTTGGTGTGCAATTCTGGCAAAACTTTTTCTGCCAAAATCAATGCTGGTTCAAGCTCACTTAAAGATTTTTCAATTTCTTCCAGACGAATCCGATGGCTTAGTGCTCCTTGTGCAGCTTGGCTTGATTCATCAAAGAATAGACCAATAACCCAGTCAAAACCGACATGATAACCATCTAGAGTTAAAATAGACTGCCCTACCTGAAGCTTTGACTGATATGACTGAGCTTCTTCCAGGCTCTCTGCAATAGCAACATTTTGCCATAATGAATAGTGTGGTGATTCAATCCAGTCTGCAAGACAGGATAATCCCTCTAAGCCAATTTTATTCAATTGAGCTGTTTGTTTAAGCTGGCGTGCAAGACCTTGCTGAAATGCCTTACCATCTTGCAAAATCTCGGCACTTAACCACTTCGCCAGAAACTTTTCAATCAAAGCAGCTTGGTTCTTGCCTTGCTCATTTAACTTGAGCACTTGCATTAATTGCACAGCATTTGAGTCTGATTTAGATGCTGTTTTAGTTAAAAGCTGATTTAAGTTTTTCTGTTCAGACTGGAGTACCTGAATTTCAGATTTTAATCCAGAAACCTTCATTTTTTGCTGATTGAGTAACTCCTGCGACTGTTCTAAAGCTACCCGCTGTTCTGCAATTTTTTTCTCTAAAGCTTCAATCGTCTCCAATGCTTGCGCTTTATCTTCAAGGATCTGATCAATATCATCCTGTTGAAATTGATTTTGAATTTGGGAAGCCTGAGTTTTCAAGGTTTCTTTTTGTTGTTCTATCCGAGCAATATTCTTGGCAAGCTGCTCACTCTGTGCCAGCATCTGTGCTTTTTGCTGTTGTTGCTTTTCAACTTGAACTTTTACTTGCTCAAACTGTGTTAACACTTGCTGATGCTGTGATTTTAAATCAGCAAAACTCTGACTCTGTAACTGAACATCCTGTTCAGTAGTTTGTAAATGCTCTAGCTGCTCTTCTTGCTGACTTTGCAATGTTTCCAGTTGTAATTCAATCAACTGTAAACGTTCTTTGGTCTGAGTTTTCTGTTCTTCAAGCTGGCTGAGTGATGCTGTATTTTGCTGAAATAATGCCTGCTTTTGTTCCAGTGTCATTTTCAGTTCAGCAAGTTTTTTTTCTGCTTGTTGCCATTCATTCTGAAGTGGAGTCGATTGTTTGATCAGGCGTTGAAATAATTCACTCGTAGATGTTAGGTCATGTTCCAGTGTCGTCAGTTCTGAACGTACTAATTTGAACTGTTCACCCAAGTCATTCATATAAACATCATATTCTTGCTGAATACGGGTACTCTGTTCACATTGAAAGGACAGAATTTCAATTTTTAAAGTCCGGATTTCTTTTTCTAATGATTTATATTGCACTGCCGTTTCTGATTGGCGTTTTAATGTTTTAAGCTGAGACTTAAGCTCGTGTGCAATATCTTCCAGACGCGAAAGATTTTGCGTGGTATGTTCCAGATGTTGCATGGTTTCACGGCGGCGAGCCTGATATCTGGAAACTCCTGCTGCTTCTTCAATAAAAACACGCATTTCCTCAGGTTTAGCATCAACCAGTCGATTGATCATACCTTGTTCAATAATCGCATAGGAACGCGGTCCTAAACCAGTACCCAAGAAAATATCTGTAATATCACGGCGACGGCATTTCGTTCCATTGAGAAAGTAATCAGATTTACCATCTCGTGTTACCTGCCGTTTAACCGAAAGCTCATTGTAGGCGTTATATGCCCCGCCCAATTTTCCAAGCGTATTTTCAAAACGTAGTTCTACACTTGCCACCCCTACAGGTTTGCGCTTTTGCGTTCCTGTGAAAATGACATCCTGCATGCTGCCACCACGAAGCTGACGCGCATTCGATTCCCCCATCACCCAACGGATTGCATCAATCACGTTTGATTTACCACAACCGTTTGGACCCACAACTGCGGTACGGTTCGCCTTAAAATGTAATGTTGAACTATCGGCAAATGATTTGAAGCCAGAGAGTTTTAAGCTGCTTAAACGCATAATGTCCTAATTACCGGCGCGAACGGCGCGCCCAAGCCAATTCTATTTGTTTCATTCGTGTTAGTGATTCCAACACGAGATTACGCAAGTGTCGACAAAAATCTTCCATAAATAAAGTAGCTTGTTGTGATTTTCGGATCAAAATTGCATCAATCACGAGTTTTAGCAGCTCTAAAGACTCTTGAAGCTCACGTCTTGAGGTATTTAATGTTAAAAAGTAGCTTCTGCGAAGTGATGGTAATAATTCTTTGTAAAATTTTATGAGATAAGGATTTGCAACCATATCCTGTTGAGCTGCTAAATACTGAAAAATCCCATCATAAAATTTTTCGGTATTCCCCTGTTTAACCTGCTCAACCAGATACTGGAAATTTTTCTGTAATTCTTCTGCCTCATCGGTACGCCACGTTTCACTTATTCGTTGAACAATTTGCCCGAGTAAAAGTGCGGTTGTATCAAATAATGCCCTCACTTGTCCCGCTGACATTTCAGAAACCACAGCTCCCCGCCTTGGGAAAATCTCGATCAACTGGGTTCTTTCCAGAATCAATAAAGCTTCACGTACCGAACCCCGGCTAACATCAAGCTCTTTGGCTATACGTAGCTCCTGAATGCGCTCCCCTTCTACCAGTTCACCGCTGATAATTTGCTCACCAATATGCTTCGCGATTTGTTCCGAAAGGCTATCAATTTCTTCGTGTTGCATATCTATCCTGTCTTGTTTTTGTATTTAATGACATCATCCCTTTATTGTTTTAATAGATTTTACTGTCAAAAAACCATGTCATTGTCTGACAATTTTAGTGTTATTTGGGTCAATTGAGGATGAATTACTATAAATTTAGATAATTGAAAACCTAATAATCATGATGATCTTTCCATTTTATCTCTCTGCCACGAGATGCTCTTTTCTGGTAAACAAAAGTGAAAAGTATAGCTATACAAAACAGGAAAAACGTTGAAAAGAAAATATAACGATTTTAACCAAATTTCCATTCTCACCCTAGACAATGGAAATTTGAACTAGCGAAATTCAAAATAATTTAAAACTTCGAAAATCGCGTCATAATGGCTACTTGTTTATCATCTTTGAATTAATGCTAATCGTAAAAAATTCATGTTTTCTACCTTCAGGAACTTCATTTAAATCTTTCATGCCAAAATCTGTAAACTGAGGTGAACGTAAGCTTCTTAAATTATATCCATTCCAATAATATTTAGTACTTCCACCTTGATTTTGTACTGATTCACCATCCAGATCAGCTAAAAAACCTGTCCTTTTTCCATCTACTGTATTTGAGAAAACAACACGAACCTCTGTCAACTTCCATTTACACACACCTTTTTTATAATAATCACCATCTAACAGCATGTCTGAATACATTGTCCCCACATATTCACCTTCAGAAATTTTAGTCATTTTGAATGGCTCATTGCTGGTGATACGAGGTGGGACACCTGATAGAGGTTGTATCTTTCCACATTGGTTATTTACAACATTAAATTGTGCAACTCCCTTAACTTCCTGGAAATCTACAGACTGATTTTTTAAAATAACTCGAATTTTATATGCATGCTGAGGGTTTGGATTTAGTTTACGTAACGGCTCTGCCTGATTTGAATCTTCTGGCGCATCACCTGTAACTATTTGGTATAAAGAACTTGTACTACACCCTGATGTAGCAAGTAACATACTTGCTACAAATAACATAAATACGTTGTACTTCATTATAGACTTGGACAGATATCGAACTTTTTCCATCTTTTCCTCATATTTTATTTTTGGCTCAATAAATATTTTTATAAAATAATTGAATGAACAGAACTACACATCCCATTCATACTAATATTGACCTAGCCCATTATAATCAGTTTAACATCGTCCAAAAAACAATCATCCACTATATTAGATTAGCTTGAAAGAATCCTAATGCCAAAAGCCTTTGAAAATAAAAAAACAACCGATAGTTGTAAGCAAACAAGCAAAACATTTTTTGAGCATGGCTGGTGACAGCATATGGGCAACTTTAGCACCCAACTTAGCAGTAATAAAACTCATGATGCTAATCCCGATAAATGCATAAATATGCACGTATCCAATCGCATTCGGCAAATGTACTGACTCTTTCGCACCAAAAAACATAAAGCCAAGCGCACCAGCAATAGCTATCGGCAAACCACATGCCGCAGAAGTACCTACTGCCTTTTGCATAACCACCCCATTTTTATTCAAATAAGGTACAGTCAGACTACCACCACCAATACCAAAGATCGCAGATGCAACACCAATTCCTCCACCAGCTAACATTTGCATAGGAGCAGATGGTAGGGACTTTGACTGATCTACAATTACATTCGCACCCTTGAACATCTTAAAGGCAACCCAAATCGCAAATAACCCGATAATAACTTGCAGATGCTGTCCCGATAAAATGTCAGCAATACCAGCACCAAGAAAAGAACCCAAAATCAAGCCAGGTGCCAGATTCCGGACAACTGACCAAAGTACAGCACCATTTTTTTGATGAGCCATCATTGAACTAATGGACGTTATCATGATTGTAGCCAGCGATGTTCCCAATGCCATATGCATAATCACTGACGGATCATAACCTGCATGAGTAAAGACCACATATAAAATTGGTACAATAATTAATCCACCACCTACACCAAATAGCCCTGCTGCAAAACCAGCGATTGCACCAATACCCAAATATGTGATTAACTCCATAAATGTTCTTCCATTTTTCTCAGATTCAACATGGATTTAGAGACCCGTCATCTTAGTCAATTATTGACTAATGCGCAGCAACTACCTGAAGTGCTGCTACTAAAACAAAGCACCACATCAACAAATGATGATATTCGCGAAATTTCGCAAAAAGGTATCAAAACGATTTTGGTGTGTAGTGAAACACAAACACAAGGTCGTGGACAACACCAGAGACAATGGGTTTCACCTGTTGGTAATATTTATTTAAGCACATTGCTGACCACGAAAACAGCCATTGATGGGCGTCTTGCTTTAGAAATTGCTTTAAATATCCTGCAAATGCCAAGTCTTAAGACTTTGCCTGAATTACAAATCAAATGGCCAAATGATTTGTATAGTCAACAGGGTAAATGGGGAGGAATTTTGGTTGAACCATTATCTCCCCATGAAGCTATTGTTGGCGTTGGGATCAATTTGATGCCCATCGCTGAAACAGAAGTAACACAACAGGCAACCTCTCTCATGCAACTTGGGTTAAATCACCCGAACCGTATTCAATTGATCAGTGAACTCTACCTTGCAATATTACAAGCAGGCCAATGGTTTGATCACGGTTGTTATAATCTTGCTGCCCGTTTTAACAATGTTGCTGCATTCATGGAACAAATAGTACATTTCGAACAAATTAAAGGAAATACAAAAGGTATTTTTAAAGGCATTTCGGATGATGGATCGGTCAATATTTTGACTGAAAAGGGGCTTGAAAATTTCTATCAAGGTCGCTTGAGTGTGCAAAAAGGCTGAGTCATGAAAGAATTATGGTTAGATGTTGGAAATACCCGACTAAAGTATTGGATCACGAAAAATAAAAATATCATCGAGCAAGGCGCAGAATTGCACTTACAATCCCCTGCCGATTTATTACTTGGTCTGATTCATCATTTTAAAAGCTTAGGCTTGACCCGAGCAGGCATATCTTCTGTTCAAGATAAAAAAAATAATGATCGAATCAGCAAGATATTAAAACGTTTAAATATTCCTGTGACCTTTGCCAAAGTTCATACCGAATATGCGGGTTTACATTGCGGATATGATGAACCATCTCAACTCGGTATAGATCGCTGGCTACAAGTTTTAGCGGTCGCAAATGCTCAGGATAATATTTGTGTGATCAGTTGTGGTACCGCACTCACTATTGATTTAACCCAAGGTTTACAGCACCTAGGTGGATATATTCTTCCAAACTTATATTTACAACGTGATTCCCTTATCCAAAACACCAAAGGAATTAAAATCCCTGATGCTGCTTTTGAGGAACTAAGCCCAGGACGAAACACGATTGATGCTGTGCACCATGGAATCTTTCTAGGATTGCTCAGTACCATTGAAAAAGTGTTGCAACAACAACCAAGAAAACTCATTTTAACAGGTGGAGATGCACCATTATTTGCTGACTTTTTAAAACAATATCAGCCAATCATCGAACCAGACCTACTGCTAAAGGGGTTGCAGTTTTACATTGAAAATCAATAACTTTTCTACTTTTAAATAAAAAAAGATGCGGCTGGCGCATCTTTTTTATTTCTAAAAATTTATTTTTTATCATTATTGCCAAACAGTGGTCCCATACCGCCACCACCGCCGAACTGTTTTTGCAAGCCACCAAGCGAACGCATCATTTTTGCCATACCTGATGGATTGGCAAACTTTTTCATCATCTTCGCCATTTGCGTATGTTGCTTAATGAGTTTATTCACTTCAGCAACATCCATACCACAACCAGCAGCAATACGCTTTTTACGACTAGGATTCATCAAGTCAGGATTACGGCGCTCTTTAATCGTCATCGACTGAATAATCGCTTCCATCTTCTTAACTTGTTTTTCAGGGTTGGCCTGTTCTATCGCTTGCTGAATACCTGAGTTACTCATACCAGGCAACTTATCCAGAAAGCCCATCATGCCGCCCATCTTGTTCATTTGCTCAAACTGCATCAGCATATCTTCAAAATTGAAGCTTCCTCCTTTTTGCAATTTTTTCGCCATTTTTTCAGCTTTTTCTTTGTCGATCTTACGTTCAACTTCTTCGACCAAAGAAAGTACATCACCCATGCCCAAAATACGCTGTGCAACACGTTCTGGATGGAATGGCTCAAGAGCATCGAGTTTTTCCCCCATACCCAAGAATTTGATTGGCTTACCAGTAATCGCACGAACTGAGAGTGCTGCACCACCACGGGCATCACCATCAGTTTTTGTCAGAATCACACCTGTCAAAGGTAAAGCATCATTAAAAGCTTTCGCTGTATTCGCAGCATCCTGACCCGTCATGGCATCAACCACGAACAAGGTTTCTGTTGGCTTGATCTCGGCATGTAAGGCCTTGATCTCGTCCATCATGTCATCATCGACATGTAAACGACCTGCTGTATCGACAATCAATACATCAGCAAACTTAATCTTTGCCTGTTCGATTGCACGTTTTGCAATTGCAATCGGATCTTCTGATGCTTCAGATGGAATAAACTCTGCACCAACTTCACCAGCAACCGTTTGTAACTGCTTAATCGCCGCAGGACGATAAACGTCGGCAGAAACCATTGCCACTTTTTTCTTTTGACGCTCTTTGAGATAACGTGCAAGTTTAGCAGCAGTAGTTGTTTTACCTGCCCCCTGCAAACCTGCTAAAAGCACAACAACTGGTGGTTTTGCAGCTAAATCAAGACTTTCATTTGCCTCACCCATCATTTTGGTGAGTTCGTTATAAACGATTTTTACGAAAGCCTGACCCGGAGAAAGCTGAGTCATCACTTCCTGACCCAATGCTTCTTCCTTAACTTTCGCGATAAATTCACGAGTTACAGGTAAGGCAACATCGGCTTCAAGGAGTGCCATACGCACTTCACGTAACGTATCTTTAATATTGTCTTCGGTTAGCTGCCCTGAGCCAGTAACATTTTTTAAACTCTGCGTGAGTCGTTCTGTTAAGGTATCAAACATTGCAAAATCCGCTTAAAATGGCTAGTTGCAAAAAAATCTTTCTTAAAATAGAAAATTTATGCATAAGATGCTATAGGATACTGTAGTTCACATGGAATTTATATCTCACAACATGAAATTTCATCATCCCGAAAAAGGTTTGACATGATTAGCCTCCCCTTGGTTTACACGATTTTAGCATTATTTGCCTATACCACATCATTTTGGTATCTATTTATGCACTTAATGTCCAAACGTGATCCTAACCATTGGTTTATCGGTCTCGTATTGGGCTTAGGACTTTTTTTACATAGCGTTGTACTCAACCATGATATGGTCACACCGCTCGGCATTAATTATGACGTCTTCAACCTGATGTCATTTATATCCTTATTGATGCTGGTGCTAAGTATGCTTTATAGCACCTATCGTCCTGTTATTGCACTAAATTTAATAGGTATCCCTGTTGCAGCTTTCGGGCTTATTCTAGGCTTTGGATTTAGCAAATCCAACCAGTTTATCGAACAGCATTCCTTTGGTCTTGATCTCCATATTATTTTGTCTTTGTCAGCCTATGCCGTACTATTTATGGCAGCGATACAAGCGATTATTTTATGGATTCAAAACAGGGAACTTAAGAAAAAACAAAAAAAACGGATATGGGTTAACTTATTACCACCTTTCCAAGTCATGGAATCCTTATTATTTGACCTGCTTATCACGGGTTTTTCACTATTAACCGTTGCTTTGGTTTTTGGTTTCTTCACCATTGATAATTTTTTTGCACAACATCTGGCGCATAAAACTGCTTTTAGTATTGTTTCATGGTTTGTTTATGGTTCGATTCTAATCGGACATTATAAATTTGGCTGGCGTGGAGAAAAGGCTATCCGTTTCACATTAACAGGATTTTTCTTATTGGCTGTAGGATTTATCGGAAGCAAGTTTATTTTAGAGATGATTTTACATCGTTAAAACTGACCAGACTACATGGCCTGAAATAATTATAAATACAACTTTGTTTTCATATAAAAGCCCGAAAAAATCGGGCTTTTATAATATGTTTCAAAAACTGTTTTATTTAAGTATAACTTATATTCAAT
>NZ_OOGT01000241.1 GCF_900323515.1 Acinetobacter stercoris
ACCTGAAAGCTATGTACGCATGCGCGTGTTTAAACTGTTTTTTGCTGTTTTTATTAATTATGCTTTGATTTCTCTGTTTTATTTATTTTTAAGAAAAACCTTTATTACCATTGTTTTTAGCCAGTTTTTATTTTTTTTACTCAGTTTTATTAATATCAAGAAAGAACAATATCTTTCTGCCAGCTTGACACCAAGTGACTTTTTACTGATTAAAGAAACCTTTATTGCTGCTCCATTTCTACTAAAATCAGTCGTTCTCATCGGTATTACTGTGTTCGTCATTTTCACAATCTATCTTTATAGAAAAGAAAACTCCGAAACCAGATGGCTGATGATTCCTAATGCCATTTTGTCAGTTGCTATACTCAGTTTCTTTATTTCTGCTAATTTTACCAATAATTTTGGTCAGTATTGTGACAGCAACAAAACTGCTCTGGTTTGCCAATATAGGACATCTTTACCAAATACACGTGGAGACTGGGTTGGTGATCATTTAAGTATCAAACACTTAGGCTATACCACTTTTTTCTTTTCAAAATCAGTGGATAGTTTAAATAATAAAGTTTTTAAATCTCAAAATATTCCTGAAGATAAAATTCAGGCAATTTTCCCCGAAAATGAAACACAACAAAACAAAGCTCATCCAGATGAACTACCTAATATTATTTTCATTATGAGTGAATCACATTGGGATGCTACAAAACTGGATAAAAGTCTGCCTAAAAATGTCACCCCAAACATCAATCGAGATCAGGTTTCTACACTTCTTTCACCAAGTTTTGGCGGTGGTACAGCCAATGTTGAATTTGAGGTTCTGACCAGTCTCAATGTATTTTTAAATCATAATGAACTGTTGTATGTTTCGAAATTGAAACGCCCAACTTATTCATTGCCTATGTATTTGAATACCTTAGGTTATGACACAACAGCAATGCACAATAATGGTAAATATTTTTATAATCGTAGCAGTGTTTATCAAAATATGGGCTTTAATCGTTTTACCTCGATTGAAAATATGACCACTGCTGCTGATCGTGGAAAATTTATTAATCAGGCAGGTTGGACAAATGATGATTTAATCTATGATAGCATCCGTCAACAACTGCAAAATGCCGATCAGCCTCAGTTTATTTATGCCATTACTGTAGAAAATCATCCGATGTATAACGATGATCGTTTTGGTGCAAACAACTTTAAGATTAAAAAAGATGTCAGTAATTCAAGTAAACGTGCACTAAATACTTTTCTATCTGGTATGAAACGCGCTGATGAGCATTATTCCGCACTGCTAAAAGATATTAGTAAAATGAAACGTCCGACAATTGTGATTTTCTTTGGTGATCATTTACCAAATTTACAAAAAGTCTATGATGATTTCGGTTTTTATAAATCTGAGCAAGAAAAAACAGAGAAAAAAGATGTGAAATTCTTTGAAACACCTTTAGCGGTATGGAGTAATTTCCCGATCGATAAAAATCAATTCAAAGGTACATTTGTTCCTGCACATTTCTTGGCACCGAAGATATTAGAAGCGGCTCACATACCACTTCCACCCTATTATCAGTTTATTGAGAAAGTAAACTCTTGCTACAGCACGATTCACCAGACAGGTGTTCAAGTCAATAAAAAATGTGACCTGAATAAAGATGAATTATTAAATCAATACAAAGACCTGAATATGGATGCAATCAATGGTAAAAACTTTAGTTATCAAATATTGCACCAACACAGCTAAGTGAGCTTAAGAAGATGAGGATTGATCGGTATCCTGATTTTTTTCAATAAAAGTTGTTTGTTGCTGATCTTTATCGTTAGATTCAGATGATCTCGCTTCCATATTTGAATCATCTCCTCTAGGATCACTCGACATAATCATGAATGTAATCATGGCAAATAGCAGGATCAATATTTTCATATTTTTCACTCATCACTAAAAATAAAAGCCTAGTCTAACGGCCCGTTTTCCACTTTTTGAGAATGTTGTGTATAGCAATGCAATTTTATTTTTGGTTTTATGTATCTTTTGAATCACTTATTTAAACTGAAACTTAAAACTGTTATTACTTGTATTATTTTCAATAAAATAGGGCGAATATCGCCCTATGCTTTTCAACTCACTTTATTTTGAAACTGAAACATATCCCATATACGGATCAGAAATAGAATCTTTACCCACTTCAACACGCCCAGCAAAACGACGTTTATAGCTCGAATCACCGTCAATCGTGACTGTAAAATCATACCAGCCACCAAACTCGGACATATCCCAGCTGAGTTCCTTTTCTATTGATGCTGTTTCTATACTCCATGTTTGATTTGCCAAGTAAGCATTTGCCTTAACCCGTAATTTTGCTGTCTTAGCTCCATCATTGCGTACTTTTAAATAAATTTTAGGATCACACTCCTCTACACAAACCCGGATTTCGGGTAAAGCATCTGTCTGCGTGACTTTGCTTAAAGTGCCAGTAAACCCTCGGTGGTAACCATTTGGACCTAAAACCCATAAATCATATTTGTCTTCAATAGTGTCCCAGTCATCATCCAGTTGTTTACCTGCTTCAACCATATAACGGCGTGGAATCGCATCTAAATTCAGCTTGTTATATACATGGAAAACTGCTGCCTGTTTTCCTGTATTGGAAAACATCAATTTCACTTTTTTGTCTTTGATATTGAGCTTAGCACTGGTATGTAGAACATAAGGTAAAGCACGTGAAGGCCTAATACCTGACTCCTGTACTGGATACACTTGGCTGATAGGTCGAATAACCTGAGCCAAGCCTTCTTGTGCTTTACGAATTGCGTCTGCTTCGGCTTTAGATTTCTTACCATTCAACGCAGGTAATGTTGTCAGATTAGGGGTTTTAAAATCAAAAGCTGATGTTAAATCACCACATACTGCACGGCGATATGGGCTGATATTCGGCTCTTTGACACCAAAACATTGTTCCAGGAACATGATTACAGAAGAATGATCAAAGACTTGAGAGTTTACATAACCACCACGACTCCAAGGTGAAATGATATACATTGGTACACGAATTCCTGGACCATAAACACCGATACCATTACTCACTTTGGGCTCTCTAAAGTTCGGCTGCCCTGCTGATGCCTTCCCATGAATTGCATATTCATAAGACATTTGCTCATCAGTCAAGGTACTCTTACCATACGTTACACCTGTCACATCTTTAGAAGGCGCACTTGGTGAAGGGATATGGTCAAAGAAACCATCATTTTCATCAAAATTGATCAGGAAAACAGTTTGACTCCAGAGATCAGGATTATCCGTCAATGCATTTAACACCTCCTGAATATACCAGGCACCTTGCACAGGGCTTGATGGTCCAGGATGCTCACTATATGTTGCAGGAGCAACGATCCAACTCACTTGTGGCAATTGTCCTTTGGCAATGTCTTCTTTGAGTGTTCCTAAAAAACCACCATCAGGCATTGTATTGGCGATCCCTTTATATAAAGGTTGAATAGCATCGATACGCTCATCATAAGGAGCATTCGGTAACTGACCAGACTGTTCATTGGCTTTGCGGTACTGTTTAAAACCAGCTAAAGGGTTATCGGTAAAATTATCGGGTAAATTTTGATAAACTTTCCATGTCACTCCAGCCCGCTGAAGCCGCTCAGGGTAAGTTGTCCATTCATAGCCAACCGATGATGTTCCCAAAGAATCCAGATCATTCACAACACTGGCAACCCCAGCCGCTGTAGGTCCATTAGTCCCTGTCCAGATAAACATACGATTTGAGTTGGTGCCTGTATGCATTGCACAATGATATGCATCACAAATGGTAAAGGCATTGGCTAAAGAAAACTGAAATTCAACTTCCTGTTTTTTATAATATCCCATTGACTGCGGATTTTTATATTGAACCCAGTTGCCCATACGTCCATGATCCCAGGCAAACTGACCATCTGTCCATGAATGCGGTGTACCGCTTACGCGTTGTGCATTGCCACGTGAACTGTCCAGATGATAGGGATAAACCTTGTTTTTACTCGCATCGTATTGTTCCCACACTTTACGACCATTGGATAACGGAATGGTAAAACGATCCCCAAAACCTCTAACCCCTTTTAAAGTACCGAAATACTGATCAAATGATCGGTTTTCCTGAGTCAAAATTACAACATGCTTAACATCCTTGATCGTCCCCGTTTCCACTTTGGCGTCGATCGCTAAGGCTTTTTGAATACTTAAAGGGAAACTCGCAATTGCTGCGGTACCAAACATTGTTTTTGTAGAATTTACTAAAAATTCACGACGATTCATTTGTTATATCCTTTTTTTATTATGGTGCACAGTGAATTTTGCATGCTGGTGGTTGTGGCTTAACAGGAGATGTTGGTTCTGTCGGAGGTGTTACTGTGGATGTCGATGAATCTTTATCATCATTACAAGCACTGAGGAAAATACCGCTACAAACGATAAAACTTAAAAATAAAAGGCGCATTACTCTATCCATATGATGAGGTGCGATATAGTCAAAACAATTCGGGTGACATTTATGTGATGTTTTAATGGCAATTTAATGAAAATAACAATAAAAAAACGCATCCGAAGATGCGTTTAAAGAATCCGAAACAACTTACCAGCCTAAAGCTTCCTGTTGTTTTTTAACCAGTTCCTGAATGCCTTTTTCAGCAAGTTCAAGCATGGCATTACATTGAGCACGATTAAACGGTTTATCTTCAGCAGTACCTTGAATCTCGATAAACTCACCTGCCTGAGTCATTACAACATTCAAATCTGTTTGACAATTCGAGTCTTCTTCATAGCAAAGATCAAGTAAAACTTCATCTTTGTACATACCCACAGAAATAGCAGCAACCAAGCCTTTCAAAGGATCATGCTTAATTTTCTTTTGTTCCAGTAACACATTCATTGCATCAATAAGCGCAACCGCAGCACCTGTAATAGAGGCTGTACGTGTACCACCATCTGCCTGAATCACATCACAGTCAATCGTGATAGTATTTTCACCAAGTTTCTTCAAATCGACCATTGCACGAAGGCTTCGTCCAATCAAACGTTGAATTTCTTGCGTACGACCACTTTGTTTACCACGTGCAGCTTCACGATCACTGCGTGTATGAGTCGAACGTGGCAACATTCCATATTCAGCAGTTACCCACCCCTGACCCTGACCTTTTAAAAACCGTGGAACAGTATTATCAATACTCGCAGTACAAAGTACTTTGGTATGACCAAATTCAACCAAAACAGAACCTTCAGCATAACGCGTATAGTTACGGGTAATTTTCACATCACGCATTTGGTCTAAAGCACGTTGGTCGAGACGCATAATTCTTCCTATAGAGTGGCTAAAATTTATTGGCGACTAGTATAACAGAAGCATCTTCATAGGTCGCAAGACGATAAATGCTTCTATTTATGT
>NZ_OOGT01000253.1 GCF_900323515.1 Acinetobacter stercoris
AGTTAATTTTTTCCAAAAGGTTGATTTAATGTTTGTAAGAATTTAGTATGTGAAATACCAAATAGAAGTGTCAAAACACATTCTAGAGGGTAACAATAAGAAAATAAGCAAAGCAAAAGTAGGCTGATACCAGTCTAAATAATAATAAAGTGGTACCTATTTCAAAGGGAAAGAGATTTTGGGAGAGATCTCTTTCCCTTCCTTATTTTTCATTAATTTGAATAATCATCTCAGGAAAAACTATTTTCTTGTTTTTTGCAAAGTGCTTAAGCTAATAAAGACATGAATTTGAATTTTTCGAATTTTTTGCTTTCTATAGACTATGGAAAAAAACAGGATCTTATATAAATATGGTTATATTGTTTCACATGGAACCATAGATTGCTGTTCGGATTATTAGAAAAAAATGCATGTGTTAAGTGAGTGGTATAAAGAGATAGACAGAGGAATATATGAACGCAATTGTTACACATACATATAAGGTCACGCCACTTAACCCAAGTATTGGTGCAGTTGTAGAAGGCTTTGATTTTAAGCAGCCATTAACACCTGAAGCAAAAAACTTTATAGACCAGGCGCTCTTAAAACATCAGGTGATTTTTTTTCGTAATCAGAAAATGACACCACAACAACATGCAATATTTGCGAAGCAATTTGGACAACTTCATATTCATCCAATTTATCCAAATATTCCAGACCAGACAGAAATTATGGTGCTGGATACTGAATTAAATGATTTGAGAGATAACGCACTTTGGCATACTGATGTTACTTTCTTGCAAGAACCTGCAATGGGGGCAATTTTAAATGCTAAAAAAGTACCTGCATATGGTGGAGATACTTTATGGTCGAGTGGTACAGCATCATTTGAAGCGTTGTCTAAACCATTTCAAAATCTGTTATCCGGGCTAACAGCTACGCATAATATTATGAAGTCTTTTCCTGTAGAGCGTTTTGGTAATGATCCTGTAGAAATGCAAAAGCTTGAAGCCGCTAAGCTAAAGCATCCACCAGTGAGCCATCCTGTCATCCGGACACATCCAATTACTGGTCGAAAAGCGCTTTTTGTCAGCGAAGGATTTACAACGCATATTAATGAGTTAGAAGCGAAAGAAAGTGATGCCATTTTAAAGATGTTATTTGAACATATTCAAAAGCCTGAATTTGTCGTGCGTTGGTCTTGGCAGGAAAATGATGTTGCATTTTGGGACAATCGTTGCACATTCCATTACGCTGTAGATGATTATAGACCTGCCCATCGTGTGATGCATCGCGCAACTTTAATCGGTGATCAACCATTTTATCGAGCAGATTAATAATAAAAGCTCAACCTAGAGTTGAGCTTTAAAATCAAGAAAGTTGAATTTTGCTATTAAAGTTTTGACTAGAGTTCCAATTAAAAAAGCAGAAATAATGGTTCCTTCCCGAATTCCAACAATTTCATTTAAAGCGATGTATGAACTGATTGCAGCGATAGTGACTAAAATAATATCTCCATAAGTTTTACAAGTGCCGTAACTGACATTGAAACGGCTTGCATAAGCTAGGTATAAACCTTCTCCAGCAAGAAAAATGAGTTTGGCTTTTACCTGAAAAATCACACCAATTGCTGTAAGTAGACAGCCAGCCAAACACAATAACATTTGAAAAGTATAATTTTCAGCATGTAAAGACTGTGTTAGCCACAACATACAGTCAATCATAAAGCCAAAAACGATACCAACAATGAGTTGTAGCCATTGAATCCACTGGAAATCTTTTCCTAAAATCAACATTTGTAATAGGATAAAAATAATATGCAAAAATATGGTTAATGTGCCAATTGTTAAAGGAATAAAATAACTATAAACATAAGGAAGAGATGAAATGGGTGAAGTGCCTAGTGAGGATCTGATTGATAGCGCGACACCAAATGCCAATAATGTTAGCCCAGATAATAAAATGAAGATTCGCTTTAAGAAATAAGAAGGCATGATCTAATGATATAAATAAAACTGTTTTATAAAAAGAAGGTTTGATTCAATATACATCACGATGATGAAAAATCATGTAATGACAGATATTTTTATTATACGTTTATTGCCGAAATACTTAAAAAGGAATAACAATAAAAAGTGTGCTATTTTTATTTAAGACACATATCAATTATATATCCTTCAAAAAACAGGAGGGAATTGTCAGTGAATACAAACCTGAGTGTTGAGCATAAAATTGATCTGATATTGAATTATATTTTTACCTTTGAAGTTAGTGATGTTAAGAAGCAACAGCATTGTCATGTTCTTGCCATATTTGAAGTGATGGATATGGTAGAAAAATATCAACTATTTTACGCAGTGCAAAAACATTTACCTCTTCGGGCTGGTTTTCTTTTTGCTTCTGAGAACTATCAAGGAAAAATAGAAACACTACTAGAAGTGATAGATGCTATTCAATTGAAGAAAAATTAAAGAAATTATTTTCATAAAGATTAAATAATAAATCAGCAAACTCAATATTTTAAGATATTGAGAATAATTCCAATGAAATTTAAAAATAAAAAGATCCTGTTAAGTTTATGTTTAATATCTATATTAGCAACTGCCTGTAATGATGATAAAGATCTGGATTTGCAGTTTGTAAAACCACCTGTTCCTGCTGGCTCGTTAGAGTTGAATATCCTACATATCAATGATCATCACTCGCATCTAGATGAAGAAGATTTAAAATTTAAAATGAATGTAGGTTCAGGAGAAGAAGAATTCAGTGTGAAAAATGGAGGTTTTGCCCGTGTTGCAGCCTTAATGAACCAGTTGGCGGGTGAACGCAAAAATACGATTAAAATTCATTCTGGTGATGCAATAACAGGAGATTTATATTATACCTTAACAGGGGGGAAAGCAGATGCAGATGCCATGAATACCGTTTGTTTTGATACACTTACATTGGGTAATCATGAGTTTGATGCAAAAGATGCAGGTTTACAAAAATTTATAGACTTTTTAGATGAAGGTGGATGTAAGGAAAAAACCAAAATTTTATCTGCAAATGTTAATTTTGGGAAATCTTCACCTCTATATCAGACAAACCGCATTCAAAAATCACAAATCTTTGAAAAAGATGGACAGAAGTTTGCCATTATCGGATTAACCATTGCGAAGAAAACTAAAAACTCTTCTCAGCCAAATGCAGATACAACATTTAGCGATGAAATAGAGACTGCACAAAAAGAAATAAATCAGCTTAAGGCACAGGGCATCAATAAAATCATTTTACAAACCCATGTAGGCTATGATCTGGATCAGCAATTAGCAAAGTCATTAACGGATGTAGATGTCATTATCGGGGGAGATTCTCATACCTTACTTGGTCCTGAAAGCCTAAAAAAATACGGATTGACTCGACAAGGAGCATACCCGACCCAGCTGCGTAACAAAGATGGTGATCTGGTGTGTATTGTTCAAGCTTGGCAATACAGTTATGTAGTAGGCGACCTGAATGTAAAATTTGATAAGGATGGTAAAGTTGCAAGCTGTAGTGGAACACCACATATCTTAATTGGTGGAGATTTTACTCGGACGGCAAAAGATGCAAAAAAAGTGACGTCTAATGAAAATAAATATATTTTAAATCAATTTAAGATAGACCAAGTCCCATTTACTGTTGTCAATAATGATCCTAAAACTGAATCAATCATACAGCCTTATAAACAACAAAAGGATGCTTTTGCAAATAAAGTGATTGCTCAAGCCACAGAAAATTTATGCCTACGCCGTGTACCAGGCACTGTTCGTGATACGACTCTTTCTAAGTTAGGTGATGTTTGTAATAAGAATCAATCTGTAAATGCACATGGTGGTGATATCCAGCAGATAATTGCTGAAGCATTTTTACAACAAGGCAAAAGTTTTTTTAATGCAGATATTTCATTTCAAAATGGTGGTGGTGTACGCGAAGACATTCCAACGGGTAATGTAACTGTTGGGAAAATTTATAGTATCTTACCTTTTAAAAATGTCCTCGTTCGTCTCAATGTAACGGGAACCGAGGTAAAATCAATACTTGAAGATGCTATGGACGGTGTTGTAATTCAAAATAATACAGGAAGTTATCCATATACAGGTGGCTTACGTTGGAATGTTGATTTATCAAAAGAAAAAGGGCAACGCATCAGTCAACTGGAAGTGAGAAATAGTTCTGGACAATATGAATTACTTGATTTCAATAAAACGTATAAAGTTGTTACGATCGATTTTCTTGCAAATGGTGGAGATTACTATAATACAATGAAATCAATTACAGGGAATCGCCGTGAAGAAGTTGGACTGGATTATGCAGAAGCATTTTTGAAATATGTTGATGGAATGACAGGCAGTGTTGGTAACAAGAAATTAAATAAACTGCCAGTTCTTGATTACAGTACTCAACTCTTTATCGATAAAGTTAAATAGTCTTTTTTAGCAAGTATCGTCTGTTAAAAAATCTCGTTAAAGTGGGATTTTTTAATAAAAATGCTCAAAAAATAAGTGANAAGTAATATTTTTTAATGAAATAGTCGAAAAAAACGACACACAAGCAAAATAATTAAAAATAGGGGTTGCGCNCGTTTAAAAACTCTATAGAATACGCTGCATCCCGACGCGAAACACGAAACGAACTTAGCTTACAGGGTTAGGTTGTTGAGAATTTTTTGCGTTAAATTTTCTGCTGACGAGGCAGGGAATAGATCATTAAGAGAATATGAAGAACAACTTGTGTGGATTTTTACTGGTTGATTAACGATAAATTATCATTGATTGATTGGTAGAAATTACTCGAAGTTTATTTGAGAATTTTTGTCAGTAATTGATGAGCCAGGATTTGGTAGTTTAGATTAAAGCTACAAAATGATTTTAACTGAAGAGTTTGATCATGGCTCAGATTGAACGCT
>NZ_OOGT01000316.1 GCF_900323515.1 Acinetobacter stercoris
GAATTATAGTTAAGTATAAAATCTGGCTATATGATAGATTTAGATAATATTTTCGTAATTCAAGGAAAGACCATGAGTACTGATAATCAATTCGAAGCTCCTGCAAATTTAGGTATTGCGGTATATAGCAATAATGCAGAAGCGATTGGTAATACGCCATTAATTCGCATTAATCGTGTCATCCAGAGCCCAGCGACTGTTCTTGCTAAAATTGAGGGGAGAAATCCGGCATTTTCAGTAAAAGATCGAGTTGGTGCGGCGTTAATTGAGGATGCGGAGCAAAAAGGTTTACTCAAAAAGGGTATGCATATTGTTGAACCTACGAGTGGTAATACTGGCATTGCATTGGCTTTTGTTGCAGCAGCAAAAGACTATGATATTACTTTGACCATGCCTTCAAGCATGAGTATAGAACGTCGTAAAGTGTTAAAAGCTTTAGGTGCAAATCTGGTATTAACTGATCCTGCAAAAGGAATGAAAGGTGCTATCGAAGAAGCTGAACGTCTGGTAAAAGAGCATCCAGAGACATATTACTTACCACAACAATTTGAAAATCCAGCAAATCCACAGATTCATGAAAATACCACAGGTCCTGAAATCTGGGCTGCAACAGGTGGTAAGGTAGATATTCTTGTATCAGGTGTTGGTACTGGTGGGACAATTACAGGAATTTCACGTTATTTTGAAAAAGTGAAGAATCAACCAATTTATTCTGTCGCTGTAGAACCAGCAGAATCACCAATTATTACACAAGCTAAAAAAGGTGAAGACTTAACACCTGGCCCACACAAAATTCAGGGTATAGGTGCTAACTTTATTCCTAAAAATCTGGATCTGGATCTTGTTGATGAAGTCGTGACGATTCCAAGTGAAGAAGCAATCGAGTGGGCTCGACGTACAGCGACACAGGAAGGTATTTTAGTGGGTATATCTAGTGGTGCAGCCGTTGCAGCCGCTGCTCGATTAGCAGCTTTGCCTGAAAATGCTGGTAAAACAATTGTGGTTATTTTACCTGATGGTGGTGAGCGTTACCTATCGTCAGTTTTATTTGCTGATATCTCTGCTGAATAATTTTAGTCAAGTTAAAGAGGGCATTAATGTCCTCTTTTATTTCGAATAATTTTTAATATTTGTACTGAATTTTAGATTTTACTCTTTAAATGTTTCATTGAGCGCTTCTTGCACTGCATCAATACGGGCTTTACAGACTTTATAAGCAGACATTGATTCCTCCACGATTTTCATTAAATTATCAATATCAGGCTCTTCCTGCGATTCTAGAAGGGCTGCATTCTTTTTTAGAATCTCATAACCTTCTTTGAAACCTGGGTCCTTTTTACTCATGAGAAGTAACCTCTTTGACATGTGCATGGATTAAACCATCTTGCATTTCGATAGAAATATCTGATGATGAGATCTGCTTTACAGATTTTATTGCTTTACCATGTTGGCGTACGACAGCATAGCCTTTTGCTAAAACGTTATTCGGATTTTGTAATAAAGTTTCACGCATATAGGTTTCTATCTGAATCGTTGCTTGTTTTAGGTTTTGCTGGGCAAAATATGCAGTTGATGTTTTTAAAAGCTGTAAGTTTCTGGTAGTTTGATTAAGCTGGGCTTGTGACAAAGTTTGAATAATCTTGATTAAATGTTCATTTTGGCTTTGATATGCAGCAATTTGGTGCTGGGATAATACTTGTATACTCTGATAAAAATCATAGGCTTGATGCGCACGATCCACAATGACATTACGTATTCCGGCAATCACTTTACTCGGGGTATCGAAGGAACGATTAGCAATTTCATCTAAAATGGTTCGATCTTTTTCATGTCCAATTCCAACCCAGATCGGAACACTTCGTTTACAGAGTAAAGTCGCTAAGTCATAGTCATTCAGGTAAGCAAGATCATTGACGGAGCCTCCACCTCTGATAATCACAATCAAGTCTGGAGGAAAGTCGTATTGCTGTGCCCATTCACGTAAGCCTGTTCCCAATGCATTCATAATACTGTTTGCCGCAGTATTTCCTTGAAAAGTTGCTGCTTGATACTGAAAGTGACACAAGCCAGTTTTTTGAAGAAAATCTGCATCTTTTTTAAAGTCGCCCAATCCAGCAGCATTTTCAGGTGCAATAACAAGAACATGCTGAATATCGAAGGGTTGAGCAAGGAGTTTATTGCGGTTGATCAGATTTTCTTGCGTTAATTTTTCCACAATTTGCAAATAACGTTTTGCTAACTCTCCTAACGTAAAACTAGAATCAATATCCTCGACATTAACAGAAAAACCATATTGCGCATCAAAGCGGGCGCGAACTTTAATCAGGACATTTAAGTCCTTGGTTAACTCAATGCCACTTTCTCGTTCAAATTTGAGTACAATTTTTTGTGCAGTAAATTTCCAGATCGTAGCCTTGCAACTGGCAACCAGTTTATCAGTATCCTGTTCTTTTTCTGAAAGTTCTAAATAGTAATGTCCTGATTTTATATTCAAATTTCGTATCTCAGCTTTTACCCAAACGGCTTCCTGAAATGCGATTTTAATCACTTCAGAAACAGTATTAAGATATTCACTTAGGGTAAGTTGAATGTCGGACATGCGATGTATTTAACAAAAAATTTTGTTCAGTGTATTCGTCTTGATGCCTTGTTACAAGTTGAAAGATTAAGTGAAAATAAAATCAACAAGTTATATGAATGAGAAAACGATAAAATGTGTGTTTAAACA
>NZ_OOGT01000148.1 GCF_900323515.1 Acinetobacter stercoris
TGTATAAACTGTGTTTCCGATTAAAAAGTAAAAACTCATTACAAATCAGTTATTATTGTAATTTCATTAACTTTAAAAACTCCCCTTTGTAAATAAAACATATGAGCTAAATAATATCAAGATTTTTAATCTTCGTTCCCAGAGTCAATATTCACCTCACCTTGAGCAGTGACAGTTGCTGCAAAGCGACGTCTACTTTGTGAATCAATCATCACCAGACCAGACGTTCCTGCATTATTAAGAAACAAGTAGTTGCTTGCACCATTTTGATGATCAAACTTGAGATGCATCCCTTTTGAGTCTACTTCCAACCTGAGACTTAAGGTTTTATCAGGAGTACTTAAGAGCTGAATATTGGGATAACCCGATTTATCAATTTCAATATGCCCCGCTATTGCACCTTTTTCCTGTAAAAGTTGAATAGCAGGACGACCATTGTCTACAAATAAACGGATGCGAGGCTGATCATTTTCATCAACAATTTCAAGTTCACGAAGTTTTAACTTTTCAGTAAAATTCTCCATAACTTTCCTTTAATCTATTAAATTTAATAAATATTTTATTTAAAAACTTTAAAAAAACAAGTCAACATACTCCTGTGCCTTATCTTCAAAATTATGCTCCCCCGCATCAAACACCCAGTGTTTGACCGTGGCCTGTTTAACCAAACCCTTTTGATGCAGATAATGATGAGTTTCCCATGCAGTTTTTAGTGCCTGCAACATCGTTTGATTTAGCATTGGAAGTGGTGTAATCCCTGTATCCAGAATACCTGGGGCAAATGCCACACTTTCCAGCCCAAGTTGATTAGCTGTTTTAAAGGCAATAGAGACGGCATTCCCTATTTTTTCTACAGATAGATCTTCAGGATTCCCCATACCAATAAGCAACGCATTTGGTGCTTTTAAAGTTGTTTGTGGTTGATCCAGCAACAAGGTTTGGTATAAATCAGCGTTAAAATAACCATCTTCACGAATTTGACGCAATTGACCACCCAAGGCATGGTCTAAATCAACTAGCCCACCAATAAAATAATCACGCCCAACCTCATGATGAAATAAACATGCACATGAAAGTTCTACTTCTGCAGAGACACCATCCCAAGTAATTATTTCAATATGTAAATCCTGATATTTTCCAATTGATTGTCGTTTTATATTTACAGCCATCTTATTCTCTTTTATCTTCACTTGAATTATTGTGCAATTTTTAAAATAAAATCTCCGTTGAATAACGCATTATGTTTTGTTGATTTTTGATTAAATTTATTTCCAGGCAAATAGTTAAAAACCCCAAATGCTAGAGTTAAGCAGCCTTAGAACAAACAGTGTAATGTAATGAGAACTCTTCAATGAACACCTGACTATCTCCAGACACCTTATCATCCAGCCCAGACAAAACATCGAAAACCTGCATACTTACTAAAGCTTCATAACAATTATCATTAACAATATTCTGATCCAGATTCATTACCTCTTTTGGCAAATTAATCTATGATAATTTAAAATCATATCTTTCCAAGTAACCTATAAGTGATGTGATTTGTGATAGCCAATCAACTCAGAATATTCCGGAATAATTTTTCATATTTCTATCCCAACTGATAATTTTGAAGGGATAATCATTACATGCATATCAATTTGCTTCATGATCAATCCTCCTCGCCAACCATACTGTATGTCCCGCACATTCTGGATCTTCTGCCCGCATTTCGACCACTTCAAAATCATGATCATTTAACAGAGATTTATATTCTTCAGGAGATAAACTGGCATGATACAAAGCATCTCCAAACATATCCCCTATTGCTTCACCATTTGCAGGACCACTGGTAAACATTAAAACAGCTCCAGAATCAGCATGCTTTTGAAAAATTTTAAACATTCGCCTTTGATCGTCTTGGGTCAAATGAAAAAAACTATCCCAAGCCAGTATCCCTTTAAATTTTTCATTTAGATCAAGACCACGCATATCTTGTTGCATCCATGTCTGTTCAGGAAAGTTCTGCATAGCCATTTCAAGCATACTGTCTGAACTATCAATCCCAACAACTGAATAACCATTTTCAATCATATGTTGTGCAACTGGTTTTCCTGAGCCACATCCTATATCCAAAATTTTCGAATGATGAGGAATCAGTGAAAGAAAATGATCTAACCATACTTTTTCATATAAAAAATCCCCACGCCGCTCAGTCCATGCTTTACCATGTTTTTTATAAATCTCAATAATATGCTCAGCCAAATATTGATTATCAGTCATATCGTCATATCCGTTTTCAATTCTTTATTTTGGTATTCATGCATCTATTTTATGTTCATAAAATATCAGTGCATTTGAAAATTTTAATAAATAAAAGACACCTAACGACATCAAATATACAGAGTTCAAGTATTTCCACTTAACACCCACATATTTCAGTTTGGAAGCTTCACTTTAACAAAAGAAAAACATGAAGTTTCATGTATTTCCAGCATAAAAAACAGCTAAATAATTATTTTATTTCAAAGATTAAACTTTTGGCTAAAAATCACTCAAAACACCCACAAAACATGCTTTATAGCTTATAATTTGCCGCGCTAGCTATCAGCCCGCTCAAGAGATTTTTGATATGACAACTATTATCAAGCAAGATGACTTGATCACTTCGGTCAAGGACGCGCTTCAGTTTATTTCGTACTATCATCCACAAGACTTTATTCAAGCAATGAGTCGCGCTTATGACCGCGAAGAGAACAAAGCTGCGAAGGATGCAATTGCACAAATCTTAATTAACTCTCGTATGTGTGCAGAAGGTCATCGTCCAATCTGTCAGGATACTGGTATTGTTAACGTATTTGTTGATGTGGGTCTGGATGTTAAATTTGATTTAACCATGAGCTTGGACGATGCAATCAATGAAGGTGTCCGTCAAGGTTATTTGGAAAATACCAACGTACTTCGTGCATCTGTTCTTGCTGACCCTGCTTTTGGTCGTAAAAATACCAAAGACAATACGCCTGCTGTCATTCACTACAAACTCGTACCTGGCAACAAAGTAGATATTACTGTTGCTGCTAAAGGTGGTGGTTCTGAAAACAAATCAAAATTGGCAATGTTGAATCCATCCGATTCTATCGTGGACTGGGTCTTAAAAACTGTTCCAACAATGGGTGCAGGCTGGTGTCCTCCTGGTATGCTCGGTATTGGTATTGGTGGTACTGCTGAAAAAGCCATGATGCTTGCAAAAGAGGCATTGATGGAAGAAATCAACATGGACGAACTCCTTCGTCGTGGTCCACAAAATCAAATCGAAGAACTTCGTATCGAAATCTTTGAAAAAGTAAATGCACTTGGCATTGGTGCACAGGGTCTTGGCGGTTTAACAACTGTACTTGATATTAAAATCAAAGATTACCCTTGCCATGCTGCAGGTAAACCAGTTGGCATGATTCCAAACTGTGCTGCTACTCGCCATGCACATTTCCAGCTGGATGGTTCAGGTGTTGCTCATATTCAAGCACCTAAACTTGAAGATTATCCTTCCGTTACTTGGGATGCTTCCCAATCGAAACGTGTTGACCTCGATAATATCACTCAAGAAGAAATGAACAGCTGGAAACCTGGTGATACATTACTTCTTAACGGTACAATCTACACAGGTCGTGACGCTGCTCACAAACGTATGGTCGATATGCTCAACAAAGGTGAGCAACTTCCAGTTGATCTTAAAGGCAAGTTTATTTACTACGTTGGACCTGTTGATCCTGTAGGTGATGAAGTGGTTGGCCCTGCTGGTCCTACAACTGCAACACGTATGGATAAATTTACTCGTCAGGTTCTCGAAGCAACTGGCATGTTCGGTATGATTGGTAAAGCTGATCGTGGTCCTGCTGCTGTTGAAGCGATTAAAGATAACAAAGCAACTTACCTCATGGCTGTTGGTGGTGCTGCTTACCTTGTATCCAAAGCTATCCGTGAAGCTGAAGTCGTAGCTTTTGCTGACCTGGGTATGGAAGCGATCTATAAATTCAAAGTACAAGATATGCCTGTATCTGTCGCCGTTGATGTTAATGGTACATCTATCCATGCGATTGCACCAAAAATCTGGCAAGCAAAAATTGGGAAAATTCCAGTTGTTGATGCCGCGGCAAACTAATTTTTAAATATCAAGCGCACAAGCCGAACTTGATATTTAAACGAAAAGCACCCTATGATTAGGGTGCTTTTTTTATATTCTTAAATTGAGACAATAATGAAAATTTCCTCTTTTATTCTTACTTTTTCACTCGCACTTTCATCTTCTTTTGTATCTGCTGCAACACCATCAGATCAGTCCATCCAACAATTATTCAAAGTTATGAACATAGAAAAAATAACATTGGAAACAATTCAGCACATTAAACCTCAAATTGCTGAACAAGCAGATCAAATGGTAAAAATGGTCGTAAAACACGATAAACTTTCAGATAAAGAGCAAAAAGTATCAAATCAAATTGCAGACCAAATGTATAAGCAAACGTTAACTTTCATTTCATGGAAAGAGTTACAACCCATTTATACTCAGGTATACAAAGAAACTTACACTCAAGAAGAAGTAGAGGCTCAAATTGACTTTTACTCTACACCAACAGGTCAATCGATTTTAAATAAAACGCCAATTGTTACCCAAAAGACTATGGTTATGATGAATGGTCGTATTCAACAAGCAATGCTAGATCAATCATCAAATTTAAAAACCCTTTTTAAACAATTAGATGAACTAAAAAGGACTGACTCCAAATAGAGAGTTTCATCAAAATTTTGTTTATATTGAAAATATTGTCCCGTTCCTCAAATTCAGGAGTGTATCGAATGTCTTTGTTAAAATTTAAATCTACCTTGATTCTTTCCCTTATTTCATTTTCTACAATAATTTACGCAGAACCTGCGAAAATGAGTTCAATAGATCAACTTTTTAAAGTTACACAGGTCAAAAAAAACGTTATTGAAAATCTTAATCCCAAAATGTTCCACGCATTTGGCACAACTCCAGAACAATACTGGAAAGAAGTAGAACCTAAATTAAAAAAGTTATATCAAAGCCAACTAACTGAACAAGAAGTTCAGGCATCTTTAAAATTCTCAGAAACGGCTGAAGGTAAATCTTTAAACGAAAAAATGCCTAATCTTACACGTCAATCCAGTGATATCGCCATCAAAGCACTTACTGGTCAAAATTCTTCAGAGATATTTGGGCAATAATCTATAGATCACTTTGGTTAAAATTACCAAGTCAGTGGATTCCATATTTTAAATGGCTGAACCAGATGTACATCATCACTGGCTTTATATTTCTGCCCCTTGATTTGCTCTTTCGACTTAACAACACGGCCTTGCTCGTCTATAGTCGCGACAAAGTTTAACCCCGGTGTTTTAAGCTGAGTCATTCCTATTTCTTTTAGAGCCTGCTTTGTTGGCATCTGCATGATAGGGCCTGAACGTAGCAATTCAGCTGCACCATCTCCATTTGGACCTCCCCTGAATTGCTCTTCTTCATATTTTATAAAATACTGTTTCCCAGCAATCACACTAAAATCAACAACACGGGGTTTTTGGAATTTGACCACTGTCAATGGACGATTAATTGTTAGTCTATATGTCCCTTCTGGCAGCTCTATCCAATAATAATGGTTACTGATCAGACTCGGAATCCGTCTGTCATTGATATAGAAGTTAGGGGCTATGATTTCTTGTCTATTCCACTTGCTATCTGGACGATAGAAATAAACTACAGCAGCCTCTGGATTTTGTGGTTGAACTAATTTGAAATATTGACCATATTCCTGATTTACCCATGATCCAGTTGAAAAACCACTCAATCCATATTGATCGAGTATTGATGGATCTTTATCTAAATTTACAGGTTTTAAGGTACTTATAAGATTGGATTTCTTTTCATTTGCCATTTTATGGCTTTGGCAACCTGCCAAAACTATAGTTCCAATCAATACTAAACTAAGATAACGCATGAATATCCCTCACCGCGTATTTTTATTTTTTATTGATTACATTCGTTTTCTAACGATATTTAGCTTAGCATTTCATATTCATTTAACAAATAAAAAACGTGCAAAAAGTATCACCTTATTGCACGTTTCAGACGAATAGCAATAGATTAAGCAGATTTACTGTTAAGGACTTTCAAATCAACTTTATCTTTTACTGGTTCAGCCTTTTTCGGCTGACGTTCTGGCTTGTATGTAGGCTTGGCATGATCATTGATCACGGCTTCATTAATAATTACCGTGCCTACATCTGATCTGCTTGGAAGGTCATACATTGTTTCAAGCAATACATTTTCCAGAATTGAACGTAAACCACGAGCTCCTGTATTACGTTCAAGTGCTTTTTTCGCAACTGCACGTAATGCTGAATCTTCAAAAATAAGATCAACGTTTTCCATCTCAAAAAGGTATTGATATTGACGGGTCAACGCATTTTTAGGCTCGGTTAAAATCTGCATTAATGCTTCTTCATCGAGCTCCTCAAGCGTTGCAATTACTGGTAAACGACCAATAAACTCTGGAATCAATCCAAATTTTACCAAGTCCGCTGCTTCTACCTGACTGAAAAGTTCAGAAAGCTTTTTAGTGTCATCCTTATTTTTCACATCAGCAGTAAAACCGATTCCACCTTTTTCCTGACGTTGCTGTACTACCTTTTCAAGCCCGGAGAAAGCACCACCACAAATAAACAGGATATTTGAAGTATCAATCTGGATAAACTCTTGCTGAGGATGCTTACGTCCACCTTGAGGCGGAATGGATGCAACAGTACCTTCAATCATTTTCAGCAATGCTTGCTGTACACCTTCACCTGAAACATCTCGGGTAATAGAAGGGTTTTCAGACTTACGAGTAATCTTGTCAATTTCGTCAATGTAGATGATGCCCTTTTGTGCTTTATCTACATCATAATCCGCTTTTTGCAAAAGTTTTTGTACAATATTTTCAACATCTTCCCCGACATAACCAGCTTCAGTTAAGGTTGTTGCATCTGCCATAGCAAATGGAACATCTAGAAGGCGCGCAAGAGTTTGCGCAAGTAAAGTTTTACCAGAACCTGTTGGTCCAATCAGCAAAATATTACTTTTGGCAATTTCAACGCCATCTTCGGGTTTATGACCATGCTGAGATACTTTCAAACGTTTATAATGATTATATACCGCAACTGAAAGTGTTTTCTTGGCAGTATCCTGACCAATCACATACTGATCAAGTGCCGCACGAATTTCGTGTGGCTTAGGCAAAGGACGGGTTGCCCAGTCACCGCTGTCAACTTGCTGGCTCGTCTGAACTAGATCCAGGCACACATCCACGCATTCATTACAGATATATGCGTCCTCGCCCGCAATTAGCTTACCGACTTCAGACTGCGTTTTACCGCAAAATGAACAACGTTTTTGTCCTTGAGAATGATCGGACATTTTTACTCCAAATTTTCTAAATCTTTACTTTTTAATCGCTTAGTCTTGAGGGCGTTTAGAAAGAACCTGATCGACCAGACCATATTCTTTCGCTTGCTGAGCTGTCATGAAGTTATCACGATCAGTATCTTTGGCAACACGCTCATAGTCTTGACCGCTATGTTCAGCCATCAAACGATTTAAACGTTCTTTAATAAATAAAATTTCACGTGCATGAATTTCAATATCAGAAGCCTGACCACGGAAACCACCTAAAGGTTGATGAATCATAACGCGTGCATTTTCCAAACAATAGCGCTTACCTTTCGCACCAGCGTTTAGTAAAAATGCACCCATTGATGCAGCCTGCCCCATACAGTATGTGACAACATCTGGCTTGATAAACTGCATGGTATCGTAAATTGCCATACCAGCTGTCACTGAACCACCTGGTGAATTGATATATAAGTGGATATCTTTTTCTGGGTTTTCTGCTTCCAAAAACAACATTTGAGCAACAATCAAGTTTGCCATATTGTCTTCGACTTCGCCTGTCAAAAAGATCACACGTTCACGCAAAAGACGTGAAAAAATATCAAAAGAACGCTCACCACGTGAAGACTGTTCTACAACAACTGGGACTAAAGCGTTTTCAATAGATGGAACATACATATGTTATTTATTCCTGAATTTTTGTTACTCAGCTCAGAGGATTTGTTGACATTTCATACTGAACTGCGTTATCAGCTAAAATTGAGCAGGCCAGGCACGAAATGCAGAGAATGGCAACTCCATTTTCAAGTTTCGTAACGAAGCCTGAGATAATTTTAGCGACAACCCTTTGGGACAAGAGCGTTTTTTGATACTACTTCGTTAGCGCTTGTTCATTTAGATCACTAAATTTCACAAGCCCTGCCTCGTATCATCAAAAAACGTTCGAAGTCGCAGTCAATCTGAATTGTCAACAGATCCTCCTGACAATATGAGGGATAATGATCGAAATTGCAAAATATTCCCAATTAAATATCAAATTTTTTTTGAATAAGCATTATGAAAAAAGGACATTTACAAATTCACTACAGCATAAAAAAAGGCGCTCTTAAGCGCCTTTTAGATCAAAAGAACTTAGCCTTGCTGACGAGCTTGCTGTTCTTTCAATAAATCCTGATAAGACACTTGTTGATCAATCACTTTAGCAGAAGCCAGAATGTAATCAACAACCTGATCTTCTAAAACAACAGCTTCGATTTGAGCACGTTGTTGTTTATCATTTTTGAAGTATTCAACAACTTCTGTTGGATCTTCATAAGAAGAAGCCATATCATCAATATATGCATCTACACGTGCTGGATCTACTTCAAGTTTTGCATCAGCCAGAACTTTGCTTACAAGTACGCCAAGTTTTACTGATTTTTCAGCTTGCTCTTTGAACAAATCATCTGGAAGCATGCTTGAATCAAATGCTTTCGCACCTTGAGCACCAAACTGCTGTGTAAATTGCTGGATCATTTGTTGACGTTGACGGTCAATTTCTTGAGCAACCATTGCCGCAGGAACTTCAACTTCGTTCGCTGCAACAAGCGCATCAAACGCTGCACCTTTCACTTGGTTACGAAGACCATTTTTAACTTCACGTTCCATATTTTTACGAACGTCAGCTTTTAATTTGTCTAAACCTTCTTCTTCTGAGATACCAAATACTTTTAAGAATTCAGCGTCAATTTCAGGAAGTTTTGCTTTTTCAACAAGTTTAACTGTGATTTTGAACTGTGCTTGTTTACCAGCAAGGTTTTCAGCTTGATAATCTTCAGGGAAAGTAACATCAATGACTTTCTCTTCACCTTTCTTCATACCAACGATACCGTCTTCGAAGCCAGGGATCATGCGACCAGAACCTAAAACGAGTTTAAAGTCTTCCGCTGAACCACCTTCGAATTTTTCACCGTCGATAGTACCTTCGAAGTCAAAAGTCACTTGCATGTCTTTTTTAGCCATACCTTTGGTTTCTGCCCAAGTCTGGCGTTGTTTTTGCAAGTTTTCAATCATGATATCAACGTCTTTATCGTTGATTTCTGTTGACTTACGCTCTACTTCCAAAGTATCAAAAGGTTTAACCTCAACTTCAGGATAAGTTTCTACAGTTGCTTCATAAACCAGAGCATCATCTTTATTTTCAACTTTCTCAATGTTTGGCATACCAACAGCATTGATTTTTTCTTGTTGGATTGCTTCAAACACAGTGTCACGAATAATATCGTTAACTACTTCTTGGTAGATACCAGCACCATATTCACGGCGTACAACATCCACAGGCACTTTGCCTGGACGGAAGCCGTTAATCTTCACAGTTTTGGCAGTGCGTTTCAAGCGAGCTTCAAATTGCTCGTTAATACGGCTCGTCGGTACAGATACATTTAAACGACGGGCAACGCCCGAAACCGCTTCAGAAGTTACTTGCATGGCTTCCTCGATATGAATTTAGTAATAACAGTTTTTAAAAAAGTGCCACATTATATGACAACATTCCAAGATATACAAAAAACAAGCTGAGTTCTTGTGAATAAAATCAAATTTTACATTTTTATGATCATTTTTTGTTCACCCAAATAAAAACCAGACTTTATATCCTCTTTCTCATAAATACTTAAAATTACACACCTGTAATAATTCTTTCACATTAAGCATTATTTCTC